>NZ_DLTK01000049.1:0-8383 GCF_002500885.1 Brevundimonas sp. UBA7838 | reverse complement strand
GCCCTGACGCGCGCCGCGCCGCCGACGCTGGGCGAGGCGCTCGACGCCGCCGGACGCGTGGGGGCCATCGCCAGCATCGACCTGAAACCCGCGGACGGCGAGACCACGGTCGATCTGGCGCGAGCGGTGATCGATCAGGTCCGCCAGTCGCGGGCCGGAAACCGGGTGATCCTGATCACCTATAATGACGCCGATGCGCGGGCGGTGGCGGCCATGGCACCGGAGATGATGATCTCAGCCGGGCTAAGCGGTGTGGAGGATCTGAGTGGGCTGGACCCGGCGCAGATCCTAGCCTGGACCGGCACGCGCGAGGAGCGTCCGGCGCTGTGGCGCGCCCTGCGCGAGGCCGGCGTCGAGGTTCAGTTCGGCACCCTGGGCGCCGAGGGCGTGCGCCGCGACGACCGCTACGCCGCCGACGGGGACGTTTCGGAATACCGCGATCTGGTGCGCCAGGGCGTCACCGTGATCGCCACCGACACGCCGCTGACCGTCAAGTCGGTGCTGGGCGCCGAGGTGGCCAAGGCCGCGACGTGCGCGCGGCCGCGCTGATCTGAGCCTTAGAAGACCTTGCGACCGCCCACCCAAGTTCCGATCAGCTTGCCCTGAAGTCGGCGGCCGTCGAACGGGGAGTTCTTGGATTTGGAGTGAAGGGCGTCGGCGTCGATGATGACCGGCGCGCCGACGTCGAACAGGATGACGTCGGCAGGGGCGCCCTCGGCCAGGACGCCCGCGTCGAGGCCGAGCAGGGCGGCGGGCCCCTGGGTCAGGGGACGAAGCACGTCGAGCAGGTCCAGACCGTCTTCGTGATGCAGGGTCAGGGCGGCTGGCAGCAGGGTCTCCAAGCCGATCGCGCCGGGCGCGGCCTCGGCGAACGGGCGGCGCTTGTCCTCGGCGGGGGCGGGTGCGTGGGCGGAGGTGATGACGTCGATCAGGCCCTCCCGCACAGCCTCGATCAGGGCCTGGCGGTCGGCTTCGGAGCGCAGCGGCGGGTCCAGCCGGTAGAAGGTGCGGTAATCGCCGATGTCCACCTCGTTGAAGCACAGGTGGTTGATCGAGACGCTGACGGCGACCTCCAGCCCCTTGGCGCGGGCGCGGGCCAGGGTGTCCAAGGCGCCCTCGGTCGAAATCTGATCCACCAGGAACCGCGCGCCGGTCTGTTCGACCAGAGCCAGATCGCGCTCCAGCCCGATCCGCTCGGCGATGGCGGGGCTGCCGGACAGGCCCAGGCGCGTCGCCAGTTCGCCCGAGGCGGCGACCGCGCCTTCCGTCAGCCAGGGGTCGGCCGGGCGGCACGCGATCAGGGCGTTGAAGGCGGCGGCGTAGCTCATCACACGTTGCAGGGTGCGGCTGTTGACGATGACCTTGTCGCCGTCGGTGAAATACAGGGCGCCCGCCTCGTCCATCAGACCGATCTCGGCCATGCGCTGACCGTCCAGGGCCTTGGTCGCGGCGCCGGCGGCGCGGACGTTGACCAGGTTCAGCGCCGCGCCGCGCCGCTGGATGAAGTCGATCATCGCCGGGTCGTCGACCGCGGGGTCGGTGTCGGGCTGGACCACGATGGTGGTCACGCCCCCAGCGGCGGCGGCCAGGCTGGCGGACTTCAGCGTCTCTTTCGGTTCAGCGCCGGGTTCGCCGGTCTTGACCCGGATGTCGATCAGGCCGGGCGCGAGGCACAGACCGTCAGCGTCGATGATCTGATCCGCCGCCAGGTCCGGCGTCGGGCCATGGATCACGCGGCTGATGCGGCCGTCCTGAATCAGCAGGCCGCCGGGGCCGTCGTAGTCGGACGCGGGGTCAAGCAGACGGGCGTTGATGATGGCGACGGTGGTCATCGGGCGTCTCCCCAACGAGCGGAGAGGGAGGCCAGCACGGCCATGCGGGCGGCGACGCCCATCTCGACCTGATCCTGGATCAGAGACACGTCCAGGTCGTCGGCCACGTCGGAATCGATCTCGACGCCGCGGTTCATGGGCCCGGGGTGCATGACCCGGGCGCCGGGATTGGCCCAGGCCAGCTTCTCGCGATCCAGGCCCCAGAAGCGGAAATATTCGCGGGTCGAGGGGACCAGGGCGCCGGCCATCCGCTCCAGTTGAAGCCGAAGCATCATGACCACGTCGCAGCCCTTCAGACCTTCGCGCATGTCATGGAAGACCTCGCAGCCCCAGCGGTCCGCGTCGCCGGGCACCAGGGTCGGCGGGCCGATCAGGCGGACGCGCGCCCCCATCATCTGCAACAGGGCGACGTTGGAGCGCGCCACGCGGCTGTGAGTGATGTCGCCACAGATGGCGACGGTCAGGCTGGTCACATCGCCGAATGCGCGGCGCATGGACAGCAGATCCAGCAGAGCCTGGGTCGGGTGTTCGTGGCGGCCGTCACCGGCGTTGACGACGGCGCAGCCGACCTTCTGGCTCAGCAGTTCGGCCGCGCCCGAGGCCGAATGACGGATGACCAGGATGTCGGGCTTCATGGCGTTCAGGGTGACCGCCGTGTCGATCAGGGTTTCGCCCTTCTTCACGGAGGAGGCGGCGACCGGCATGGTGACGACGTCTGCGCCCAGCCGCTTGGCGGCGATTTCGAAGGAGGAGGAGGTGCGGGTCGAGTTCTCGAAGAACAGGTTCACGACCGTGCGCCCGTGCAGCAGGTCCAGGGCCTTGGACGACTGGCGATTGAAGTCGACGAAGGCGTCGCCCAGATCCAGCAACTGTGGGGTCACATACGGATCGAGGTCCGACGCGGCCAGGAAGTGCGGTTTGGGGAACGGAACCAGCCGGTCGCGGATGGTCTGATCGGTGACTTGAGCGGGCTGGGTCATCGAGACGCGGCTATAGGCGGGAGTCGCTCCCATTGCCAGTGTGCGGCGCCAGTCAGGTGAAGTGGAACAGGGCAAGAAGGATAGGAATGACCACGGCGCTGCCCACGGTGGTCAGGGCGATGACGCCGGCGATCAGGGGCGCATCGCCGCCCATCTGACGCGCCAGGATGTAGGAGGCGGCCGAGCCGGGCGCGGCGCCGCAGATCAGGGCGATGCCCTGCGCGAGGCTGTCGCCGCCCAAAGCCCAGGCGATGAACCACATCAGCGGCGGCATGATCCCGAGTTTGACCAGGCTGACAGCGGCGATGGTGGTGCGGCGGCGTTTGACTTCGGCGAAGGACAGACCCGCCCCGGCGACGATCAGGCCCAAGGGCAGGGCGGCGGCGCCCAGCAGGTCCATCGCATCCGACAGGCCAGGGATCAACGGCACGCGCAACAGATTAAGCGCCAGGCCGATCAGGCAGGCCAGCAGGATCGGATTGGCCAGCATCGACTTGATCAGGCCGATCACCGACGGCTCGCGGCGCAGCGACCCCCATTTCGCCAGCACGGCGACGCAGGCGATGTTGGTGACGGGAATGATGAAGGCGATGGCGACGGCGGCCAGCGCCGTGCCTTCCGAGCCATAGACCGACTGGATCACCGGCACGAAGACGAAGCTGTTCCAGCGGATCACGCCCTGAAAGACGCTGGTGTAGGCCGGGCCGTCCAGGGTGATCAGGGGCTTCGACGCCAGGGTTGCCGCCGCCACGATCAGGGTCGCGCCCACCGCCGCTGCGCCTGCTACGGTCGCCCCGCCGCCGGCGAGGTCGGCGTGCCAGATCGCGGGGATCAGGAAGCTGGGGTAGAAGATGTTGATCGACAGCTTCTCGATCGGCCGCCAGGCCTCGTCGGGCAGGAAGCCGGACTTTCTGAGGCCGTAGCCCAGGGCGATCATCAGAAAGACCGGCAGGACGCCGGCGATCAGGGCCGTCAAACCCAAGTCGCCTGATCCCGGACCCGGTCCAGCGCCCCTTGCAGGATCCAGGCGGCGGCCGTGCGGTCCACGACCTGGGCGCGGCGTTTGCGGTTCAGGTCCAGATCCTCGATCAGGAAGCGCTCGACGGCGCTAGTGGACAAGCGCTCGTCCCAGAAGGCGATGTTGACGGGCCGCAGCCGCTCCAGATTGCGGGCGAAGGCGCGGCACGACTGGGCGCGCGGGCCTTCCGTGCCGTCCATGTTGGCGGGCAGGCCGATGACCAGGGCCGAAACCTTGCGATGCGCCATCAGTTTGAACAGGTGTTCGGCCTCCTGCGTGAACTTTGACTTGCGGATCAGCTCCAGCGGCGAGGCGATCAGGCGGGTGGAATCCGACACGGCGACGCCGATGGTCTTCTCGCCCAGATCCAACCCCATCCACGGCGTGTCGGGCGCGCAGGCGGCGGGCAGGTCGAGGAGGTCGAGGACGGGCACGGCCTGCGGTTAGGACTGGCGGGCGGGGAAGTCAAAGGCGATGGTGACGACGATCGACAGGAAGGACGATAACATGCGCATAGTGACAGCGGCGATGACGGCTTTTGGGCTGATGTTGAGTGGTTGCGGACAATCCGACACGCCGGCCAAGACTGAAACCGCACAGGATACCCAGATCGCGGCAGCCGCGCCGACGCCGAGCCCGATCACGCGCACGGCCCCGTCCCCGACCGGCAAGCCGGTCGGGCCTGCTGAACGGCGCACGGCCGCTGCACGCGAGGCGATCGGCACGGCGGCCGACGTGTCGCAGTTGGAGGCCCTGCCGGATCAGAACGCCAAGGTCTTCAGCCTGTCGGGCGGCGATCCGGCGGTGAATGGTCTGGTGAGCTATTTCGCCCTGTTCGGCGGTTCGGCCGAGGGCTGGCGCGCCTATCCACTGGGCGACTACGCCGAATGGAAGGTCGTCGAGGCGAAGGCCGGGCGTGTAGTGCTGTCGGTGCGTCAGGACACGGCGGGGCCGAACGGCGACATCGAGAAGGTGGAGCGCACGGTGCAGATCGACTTCCCCCGGAGCGGCGAGACGCCGCCGGACGCGGTGTCCGTCAGCACCTCGGAGTGACATCGCGCCTGACGACGGGCGGCTGATCCTTGTGAATCCCAAAGCGGGCGGCTAATCCGACCGCTTCGTTTTCATTTGTGTGTTGGAGGGCCGCATGGCCATCGACGCTGCGACGGTGCGCAAGGTTGCGCATCTCGCCCGCATCAAGACCCCCGAGGACCGGCTGGAGCCGCTGGCGCAGGAGCTGAACGGCATCCTGGCCTGGATCGAGCAGTTGGATCAGGTGGATGTCGAAGGCGTGGAGCCGATGACCTCGAACGTCGCCCAGCCGCTACGCCTGCGCGACGACGTCGTCACCGACGGCGCCAAGGTCGATGCGGTCCTGTCGAATGCGCCCAAGTCGGCGGACGGCTTCTTCGTCGTGCCCAAGGTGGTCGAATAGTCATGAGCGACCTGACCAAACTGACCCTGAAGGGCGCCGTCGACGGACTGAAGGCCAAGGACTTCACCTCGGCCGAAATCACCCAGGCCTTCCTGACTACTATCGAGGCCTCGAACCCGACGCTGAACGCCTATGTCGAGGTGACGGCGGACAAGGCCATGGACATGGCGCGCGCGTCCGACGCCCGCATCGCCTCCGGCGAGGGCGGGGCGCTGGAAGGCGCGCCGTTGGGGATCAAGGACCTGTTCTGCACCGAGGGCGTGCAGACGACGGCAGGTTCCAACATGCTGCGCGGCTTTGTCCCCCCCTATGAATCGACCGTCACCGCCAATCTGTGGCGCGACGGGGCGGTCATGCTGGGCAAGCTGAACATGGACGAGTTCGCCATGGGCTCGTCCAACGAGACCTCGGCCTTTGGTCCGGTCAAGAACCCGTGGAAATCGACCGGCTCGAACGCCGAACTGACGCCGGGCGGTTCGTCGGGCGGTTCGGCCTCGGCCGTCGCCGCGGACCTGTGCCTGGCCGCGACGGCGTCGGACACCGGCGGTTCGATCCGCCAGCCGGCCGCCTTCACCGGCACGGTCGGGATCAAGCCCACCTATGGCCGCGCCAGCCGCTTCGGCATGGTGGCCTTCGCCTCGTCGCTGGACCAGGCCGGGCCGATCACCAAGACGGTCGAGGACGCGGCCCTGCTGCTGCAATCCATGTGCTCGTTCGACGCCAAGGATTCGACCAGCCTGGACATCGCCACGCCTGACTGGACCCAGTCGGTCGGCAAGTCGGTCAAGGGGCTGCGTATCGGCGTGCCGCGTGAATATGTCGTGGACGGAATGCCGGCTGAGATTCAGGCCCTGTGGGATCAGGGCGTGGCTTGGCTGAAGGACGCCGGGTGCGAGATCGTCGAGATCAGCCTGCCGCACACCAAATACGCCCTGCCGACCTACTATATCGTGGCGCCGGCCGAGGCCTCGTCGAACCTGGCTCGCTACGACGGGATGCGGTTCGGGCACCGGGCGGAACAGTTCACCTCGCTGGACGACCTGTACGCCACCTCGCGCGCCGAGGGCTTCGGCAAGGAGGTCCAGCGTCGCCTGACCATCGGCGCCTATGTGCTGTCGGCTGGCTTCTACGACGCCTACTACGTCAAGGCGCTGAAAGTGCGTCGCCGCATCGCCGAGGACTTCGACAATGTCTGGGGCCAGGTGGACGCCATTTTGACGCCGTCGACGCCGTCGGCCGCCTTCGCGCTGGGCGACAAGCAGATCGACCCGCTGACCATGTATCTGAACGACGTCTTCACGGTGACGACCAATCTGGCCGGCCTGCCGGGCATTTCGGTGCCGGCGGGCGTGGACGCCGGCGGTCTGCCGCTGGGTCTGCAGGTCATCGGCAAGGCGCTGGACGAGGCGACGGTCTTCCAGGTCGGCGCCGCGCTGGAACGGGCGGCGGGCTTCACGGCCAAGCCGGGCAAGTGGTGGTGAGCATGAGCGACAATACCAAGACCATCAAAGGCCGCACCGGCGATTGGGAAATCGTCATGGGGCTGGAAATCCACGCCCAGGTGGCGTCGAAGGCCAAGCTGTTTTCCGGGGCCGCCGTCGGCTTCGGCGCGGGGCCGAACGAGCAGGTGTCGCTGGTCGATGCGGGCTTTCCCGGCATGTTGCCGACGCTGAACAAACACTGCGTCGAACAGGCGGTGAAGACGGGTCTGGGCCTGCGCGCGCAGATCAACAAACGTAGCCAGTTCGACCGCAAGAACTACTTCTATCCCGACCTGCCGACCGGCTATCAGATCAGCCAGCTCTATTACCCCATCGTGGGTGAAGGCGTGGTCGAGGTGGAGGCTGAGGACGGCAGCTTCTTCAACGTCGGCATCGAGCGGCTGCACCTGGAGCAGGACGCGGGCAAGCTGATCCACGACCTGTCGCCGACCGAAAGCTACGTCGACCTGAACCGGGCCGGCACGGCGCTGATGGAGATCGTCTCGCGTCCCGACCTGCGCACGCCGGATGAGGCGGTGGCCTATGTGAAGAAGATCCGGACCATCCTGATCTATCTGGGCACCTGCGACGGGGATATGGAGAAGGGCAATCTGCGGGCCGACGTGAACGTGTCGGTCTGCCGGGCCGGAAACTACGACAAGTTCAAGGAGACGGGCGACTTCGGCTATCTGGGGACGCGCTGCGAGATCAAGAACGTCAACAGCTTCCGCTTCATTTCTCAGGCGATCCAGTATGAGGCGCGCCGTCAGATCGAGATCCTGGAAGACGGCGGTTCGATCACTCAGGAGACGCGCCTGTACGACCCGACGGCTGGCGAGACGCGCTCGATGCGGTCCAAGGAAGAGGCGCAGGACTATCGCTACTTCCCCGATCCCGACCTGCTGCCGCTGGACCTGGAAGAGGCCTGGATCGCCGAGATCAAGGCGTCGCTGCCCGAGCTTCCGGACGACAAGCGCAAGCGCCTGATGGCCGACTATGGCCTGTCGCAATATGACGCCATCGTGCTGATCTCGGAACAGGCGAAGGCCGACTACTTCGAAGCCGCAGCCAAGGGTCGGGACGCCAAACTGGTCTCCAACTGGGTCACCAACGAGGTTTCGGCGCGCCTGGCCGCCGAGGGCAAGGACTTCAGCGAGAACCCGCTACCGGCGGCACATGTCGCGCAACTGGTGGAGTTGATCGAGACGAACATCATCTCGTCCAAGATCGCCAAGGAGGTCTTCGATCACGTCTGGAACGGCGAAGGCTCGCCGGCCGAGGTGGTCGAGAAGCATGGCCTGAAACAGGTCACCGACACCGGCGCCATCGAAAAGGCCGTGGACGAGATCATCGCCGCCAACCCGGACAAGGCGGCGGCCGTCGCCGAAAAGCCCCAGGCCATCGGCTGGTTCGTCGGTCAGGTCATGAAAGCCACGGGCGGCAAGGCCAATCCGGCGGCGGTCAACGACATCCTGAAGGCCAAGCTGGGCCTGTAAGGCGAGGCGTCGAACGAAAAGCAAAGGCCCTGCGGAGCGATCCGCAGGGCCTTTTCAACTTTAAGGCTCAGGCCGACGGCGGTACGGGCGGCGCCGGCGGTGCAGGGGGAGCCGGAGGCGCAGGCGGGACGGGGGCATCCG
>NZ_DLTK01000047.1:461-26376 GCF_002500885.1 Brevundimonas sp. UBA7838 | reverse complement strand
GCCGCCTTCCTGGCCGTCGCCTTCGCTGCGGCCGCCGCCATCGCCTATGCGACCCGCGCGGGCTTGGCGGCGGGTCAGGGGGTGATCGAGACCCTGAGCCTGAACGGCGCGACCGACGGCGCCATCGCCTGGCTGTTCCAGCGGCGGTTCGGCCTTATGGCGGCCGGCGCGGGCGCGATCGGCGCCGGACTGGCGGCGGTTCTTCTGATCCTCCTGCGGTTCATCGGCGGATCGGGCGGCCTGACGGCGGCCCTGCCGATCAGCTGGAGCGACCTAGCGTTGCTCTCGCCTTGCCCGCTGCTCGCGGCTACGGTTGCGGTTCTCGCGGCGAGATTCGCCGCCATGCGAATGCTGGCTTCAGGATGGCCGACAGAGGGAGGGGGCGCATGAGACTGTTGAGCGTCATCTTCATCGCCGGTCTGATCTGGCTGGTCGGCCTGTTCGCCTTCGCCCACCGGGTGCGCGAACTGACGCCGGCCGACGACCCCGCCCGCGCCGACGCCATCGTGGCCCTGACCGGTCCGTCGTCCGAGCGGGTCAACACCGCCATCCGCCTGCTGGAACAGGGCAAGGGCGAGCGGGTGCTGATCTCCGGCGTCAATCGCGAGGTGCGCCGTCAGGAGCTGCGCGAGCTGACGCCCGGCTCCAGCCGTCTGTTCAACTGCTGCGTCGACCTGGGCTTCGAGGCCGAGGACACCGTCGGCAACGCCCAGGAGATCGCCGCCTGGAGCCGTGCCAAGGGTTATCGCAGCCTGATCGTCGTGACCTCCGACTATCATATGCCGCGTTCGCTGGTCGAAATCCGGGGCCAGCTGCCGGGCGTCAAACTGACGCCCTACGCCATCTCCACCCCGTCGCTGGACAATGCGCGCTGGTGGCGGGCGGCGGTGACCGCGCGTCGGATGACGCTGGAATACATGAAATATCTCGCCGTTCTGGGTCGTGAGGGCGTACGCCGAATCACCCGCGACCGGCCCGCCGCCGTACCGGCCGAGAGCGAAACCGCCACTGACGAAAAGGCCGCGCCCTAAGTGAACACCCTGCGTTCCCTGATCTTCACCGCCTGGCTCTATTTGTCGATGCCGATCATCGCCATCGGCCTGTCGCCGGTCCTGCTGCTGCCGCACCGCTATGTGCAGGGCGTGTGCAAGCTGTGGGCGAAGATCGTCCTGTTCGGCCTGCGCTGGATCGCGGGGGTCAAGGTTGAGGTGCGCGGGTTGGAGCACGCGCCGTCCGGCGCCGCCCTGATCGCGTCCAAACACCAGGGGATGCTGGACATCGTGGCCCTGCTGGCCGTCCTGCCCGACGCCTGTTTCGTGATGAAGAAGGAGCTGATGCCTGTGCCCTTCTTCGGCTGGTTCGCCTGGAAGGCCAAGATGATCGCAGTGGATCGCGCGGGCCACGCCAAGGCGCTGAAGGACATGACACGACAGGCGCGCGACCGCCTGTCCGAAGGCCGCCAGATCGTCATCTTCCCCGAGGGCACGCGCAACGATCCGGGCGTGCCTGGCGACTACAAGCCCGGCGTCGCCGCCATCTATCGCGATCTGGAAGGCCCCTGCTGGCCCGTCGCCACCAACTCCGGCGTCCACTGGCCGGCCCACGGCTTCCGCCGCTATCCCGGCACGGTCGTGTTCGAATTTCTTGAGCCGATCCCGGCCCAGCTGAAGCGCGGGGCCATGATGGCGTTGCTGGAAAGTCGCATAGAGACGGCGTCGTTGGCGCTGCTGGAGCCAAAGGCCCAGCTTGCGCATTCTGAACCGGCCTGACCTCCCCGCTCGGGCGCCATTCATGGAAACGCCCGATGCTTCGCCCCCTTCTGCTCTCCGTCGCCTTCGCCGCTGTCGCCGGCTCCGCCCTGGCCCAGTCGCAACCCTACGAGCAGATCAGGCCCGCCCCCCAGAACTGGACCGTCGATCTCGGCGCGGGCGTCCTTTATCGCAACGACTCCAACGGTGACACGGGCTCCAAAACGACGGTCGCCCCGTGGGTCTCGGCCAACTATCGCGACCTGGTCTATCTGAACCCGATCGACGGCCTGGGCTGGAACGCGATCAAGACCGCCGACTTCCGCGCCGGTCTGCAACTGCGCCCGCGCTTCTCGGCCGATGATATCGAAGGCCTGACGCTGGATCGTCCGGGCTTCGGCGCGGACCTGGCTGCCTACGCCTACAAGCGTCTGCCCGGCAATGTGGTGGTCGGCGGTCGGATCAGCCGCGACGTGTCCGACGTCAGCGAGGGCACGGAATACTACGCCTCGATCGGCCATCAGCGCGTGACGTCGGTCGGCCTTCTGAACGCCTCGGCCTATGTGCGCGGCGGCGATTCCAAACTGGCCGACGCCTACTATGGCGTCAGCACCGCCGAAGCGGCCGCCAACGGCATCAGCGCCTATTCCCCCCGCGGCGGGCTTCAGGGCGCGGGCGCCAGCCTGGTCCTGCTGGTCCCGATCGGTGACAAATGGGGCGCCGGGGCCTTGCTCAACTACGAACGTCGCCTGGGCGACGTGGCCGACAGCCCCCTGTCGCAAAGCGACGACGCCGTCCGCACCGGCGTCTTCATCGCCCGTCGCTTCGGCGGCTGATAGCAATGCGGCGGCTGCGAATGCGGCCGCCGCTTTTTGCCCTTTGATCAGGTGGCCGCGAACTCGCTGAGCGCGTCGATGACGGCGCGGTTCTGGTCTTCGGTGCCGATGGTGATGCGCAGGCCCTGCGGCAGGCCGTAGCCGCCGACAGGGCGGACGATGATGCCCTTGGTGTTCAGATAGTCGTTGGCGGCGGCGGCGCGCTCGGCGCTGTCGAACAACACCAGCACGAAGTTGCCGGCGCTGGGCAGGACGTTCAGCCCAAAGCCGCGCAGGGCCTGGGTCAGGCGCGGCTTCCAGTTCGAGATCAGATCGCGCGACGCCGTCTGGTGCGCCTCGTCCGACAGGGCGGCCGTCGCGGCCTCAAGCCCCGGCACAGAGACGTTGAACGGCAGGCGGATGCGGTCGATGGCCTCGGCGACCTTCAGCGGCGCATAGCCGAAACCGATGCGCAAACCGCCCAGGCCGTGGATCTTGGAGAAGGTGCGGGTGACGACGATGTTCTCGGCGTCCTTGGCCAGCGGGAAGGCGGTTTCCCAGTCGGCCTCGGTCACATATTCCGCATAGGCCTCGTCCACGACCAGGATGACGTGGGACGGAAGCGCCGCGTGCAGGCGGCGGATTTCTTCGCCCGTATTGTAGCTGCCAGTCGGGTTGGACGGATTGGAGACATAGACGATCTTGGTGCGGTCATCGACCTGAGCCAGGAGCGCATCGACCTCGGCCTTGAAGTTCGGCTCGGGCGCCAGCTTCACCTGGGCTTCGCAGCCCAGGGCGCTGATGCGGTAGGCGAGAAAGCCGTACTGGCCGCAGACAATGTTGTCGCCCGCCGTCAGATAGGTCTGGTTCAACAGGGCGAAGACCTCGTCCGAGCCGTTGCCGAAGATCAGCCGTTCAGGCTCCAACCCGTGCAGTTCCGACACCGCGTTCCGCAGCTTGGTCGCCCGGCCGTCGGGATAGATGTGAATGTTCTTGATCGCCGCCTCATAGGCCGCACGCGCCTTTTCGCCCGCGCCCAGCATGTTCTCGTTGGAGGACAGCTTCATCGGCTCGGCGACGCCGGCGATGGACGACTTGCCGCCGACATAGGGGGCGATGTCGAGGATGCCGGGCTTGGGGGCAGGGCCGTGTGGCGCGGTCGCGTCGGTCATGGAAAGCCTTGATCTCAGAAGATGGGGGCGGCGCCGATCACGCCGCTCATTCGTCCGGGCGCGCTCTTCAGCCGCCCGTCGTCGACCTGCACATAGCCCGTCAGCATGAACAGCTTCAACCCGCCCGCCGCCGCCAGCGGATCGGCGACCAGTCCCGCTTCGCCAAGGGCGTCCACGATCTTGGTCTCGGACCAGCCGCTGTCGGTGACCCAGAAGCTGCGGTCGTCGCCCGTGGGGCCGGACATCTCTTTGGACACGACGAAGGCCTGGGGCCGGCCGCGCCGGTCGTCCGGCAGGGCGGCGACGATCTTCAGTTCGGGTCGCGCCAGCAGGCGGCCCCACCACGGCCGGTCGGGCGACAGGTCGATCACGGCGCGCGAGCCGGCCTCTGCCGCCTTCAACGCCTCGTCGGCGGACATAGGCCGCGACCGCAGGCCATAGCGATCCGTGGCCAGGGCCTGGGCCACGCCGCCACAGACGACCAGCGCGGGTCCGGTCGCTACCTCGATCCGGCCCCACACCGCCTTGACCGCCGCACCCTCATCGGGCGAGGCGCCGTCAAACAGTTGACGCAGGGCGATGGCCGAGGCGTCGGCTCGGTCGCGCGGACCGGCGACGACCCGCGCCCGCACCGCCTCGACCAGAGCGCGATCCAGCGCCAGCAGGGCGTCGTCGGCTTCGGGTTCGTCCAGCAGGGCCATCAGAACAGCTTGGGCGCCGGGGCCAGCGGGAAGGGGCCGAGCCAGGTGCGGCCGTCGCGGAAGACCAGCGTCAGCGGCAGTTGCTCCTGTCCGGTCGCCTCGGCCGCGCCCGCTGCAGCGGCGGCCCCGGCCGCGCCGATCCGGTTGACCGGCCCCTGACGCGTCGCCATCAGGCCGGCCAGGGCGGGCAGAGGCTTTTGCGCCTGAAGCTGGACCTGACCGGTCAGCCGGCCGTTCGCATCGGCTCTCAACACGTCGCTGGAGAGGGTCGCACGGCTGTCGCCGGCCTGAAGATCGCCGCGCACATTGCGAAACGTGCCGCCCGCTTTTGTCCAGGCGGAGAAGACGCCCGCCGCGTCGCCGCCGGTCTTCAGCAAGCTGGCCTGGCCGATCTCGGCCTCCAGCTGGGTCGTCAGGCGGCCGTCCTGGGCGAAGCCTTCGACGGGGCCGTCCGCCCGCCCCTGCCCGTCCACCAGCCGGAACATGACATCGACGTCGTCGGTCGGCGCGGTCGAACCTTCCAGATGCGGCCGGGCGTAGAATTCGATCCGCGCCGCGCGGGCGATGGGGAAGGGTTCCGCGCCCGTCTGGGCCGTGAAAACCGGATTGACCATCTCCAGCGCCAGGTTGGGCCAGCGCTGATCGATGCCGCTGGCGCTCATGCGGATGGCGTCGCCCTTGACCGCGACCTCGCCCTTGCCGGCGCGGGTCAGCATCAGGCCTTGCGGAGCCACCACGACCCACTTGGTCGGCTGATAGGCGTTGGCCTCTGCGGTCAGTTCGGTCGCCTTGATCGCATGGCCCGACGGCGCCTGAATGATCAGGTTCGTCAACGCCACATGGGTGCGAAACGGCCAGCCGTTGATGGATTTGTCGGCGAAGCGGATGTCCCAACCGTCCTGACGCAGGGTCTGGACCTGGGCCTCCAGCCGCGTATCGATCTGGCGCGTCAGGAAGATCCACCATCCGGTCCATGCCGCTAGCGCGATCAGCACCAGGATGAAGGGCGCATACAGGCCCTTGCGGCTGTGTCGCTTGGTCGTCGAGGCGTCGGTCATGCCGGACCTATAGCGCGCCGCACCCCGCCCTTCTAGGCGGTCAGGTCGGCCAGCACCGCCTGCGCCGCCCGACGCGCATCGTCCGGCGCCAGGCCCAGCAGAAGCCCCCGCTGACCGCCGTTGATCAGGACCTGATCGAACAGGATGGCGGTTTCGTCCATCGCGGTGGGCACGGCCTTTCGCTGGCCGAACGGGCTGACCCCGCCGACCTTGTAGCCGGTCAGACGTTCGGCGTCGGCCGGCTTCATCATCTGGGCCGACTTAGCCCCCAGCACCGCCGCCAGCTTCTTCATGCTGACCTCGCAGTCGGACGGCACGATGACGCAAGCCGGAGCGCCGTCGATCAGGACCATGAGGGTCTTGAACACCTGCTCTGGCGCCACGCCCAACGCCTCGGCGGCCTGCAATCCCACGCGCGGCGCGTCGGGATCATAGTCGTAGGGAAACAGATCGAAGGCGACGCCGGCCTTGGTCAGGGCGACGGTGGCAGGCGTGGTCTTGGACATCCTACGTCGTCTCGGGGTTCAGGAAAGTGCGGGTCAGTTCGACCGCATCGGCCAGGCCCATGCGCTGGACCTCGGTCCCGGGTGGCAGGCTGGCGAACAGGCGGGTGGGGGTGGCGGCGTCCAGCATCAGAAACACCCCCTTGTCGTCGCCGCGCCGGATCAGCCGGCCGAACGCCTGGGCGATGCGGGCGCGGGCCAGGGCATCGTCATAGCCCTTGCCGCCCAGCCGTTCGCGCCTCGCCTTGTGCAGCAGGTCCGGGCGCGGCCACGGCACGCGGTCGAAGGCGAGCACCCGCAGCGACCGTCCCGGCACGTCCACCCCGTCGCGCACGGCGTCGGTGCCCAGAAGGCAGGAGTTCTCCTCAACCCGGAACATGTCCACCAGCGCCCCGACCTCCAGCGGATCGACGTGCTGGGCGTAGAGCGGCACGCCCGACTTCGCCAGATCCGGCCCCAGCCGCTCATAGACAGCCTTCAATCGGCGGATGGCGGTGAACAGGCCCAGACCTCCGCCGCCCGCCGCTAGGAACAGTTCGCGCATCGCCGCCGCCGTCTGGCGCGGATCGTCCTTGATCAGGTCGTTGACGACGATGACCCGGCTGTTGGCCGCATAGTCGAACGGGCTTTCGACCTTCAGGGTGCGGGGCGGCTCGATCAAACGCGCCGAGCCGGTCCGCATCCGCGCCAGGTCGAACGGGTCTTCCTGCAAGGGATCGGACAGGGTGGCGGAGGTCACTAGCACCCCGTGCGATGGCACGATCACGGCGGCCTCCAGCGGAACGGTCGGGTCGATCCAGTGGCGACGCAGGGCTACGTCGTGGATGCGGCCGAACGCGGTCTCGGCCGACAGCCAATCGACGAAATCAGGATCGGGCTGATCGCTCCCATCCTCCAGCGCCGCCAGCATCGAGCGCCAGCCCGGCAAGGTCATGCGCGCGCGCCGATCCAGCCCGCGCAGCGCCCCTTCGATGCGCGACCGCTGCGACCCGTCCAGCTCGGCCGCCTCGTCGTCGAGGATATCCTCCAGATGCCGCGACAGGGCCAGCAACGGCGCCTCGATGGCGGCCAGGGCCTGGGCCGCCGCACGCGCCGTCTCGGCGACCGGATCAGTCACCGGCTTCAGCGCGCACTCCATGCCGAACTCGGGCCCGCCATAGGTGTTGGTCTCCGCAGTGCGCGCCCAAAGCTGGTCCAGCGCGGCGGCCAGGAAGGCTTCGATCGGGCCGATCGGATTGACCTCGCCTGAGGCCGGCGCGACGCGGCCCGACACGCCTTCCCCCGGCAGGGCGGCGGAGGCGCGAATGGCGTCCTGCAGCGCCTTCATCGCCGCCTCATTGTCGTTGACCATGTCGCCCAGCCGCTGTTCCAGCCCGCGACCGCGACGCCCCCGCCCCTCCGGCCCGCGAATCCAGCGGCGCAGCTCGGCCGCCTCCTGCCCCGACAAGCAGGCGGAAAAGGCGCTGTCGGCGGCGTCGAACAGGTGGTGGCCCTCATCGAAGACGATCCGCTTCAGCGCCGCCGTCTCACCGTCCTGCTTCTGGCCCCGCGCCGATCGCGCGCCGTCGAACGCCGCCTGGGTCAAAACGAGGGCGTGGTTGGCGATGACCAGGTCCGCGCGACGGCTGGCGCGGATCGTCTTTTCGACGAAACAGGTGCGGTAGTGCGGACAGGCGGCATGGACGCATTCGCCGCGCCGATCCACCAGATTGGCCGCTCCCGCCGCATGGGCCGCCGGCATGGCGAACAGGCCGGGCAGCCAGCCGGGAAAGTCCCCGCCCGTCATGTCGCCGTCGCGCGTATGCAGCGCCCAGCGCCCAGCCAGCGCCAGGCCGATCAGGTCGCCATTCCCCAGCTGGGCCGCCTGGACCATGTCCTGCAGATTGAGGACGCAGAGATAGTTCTCGCGCCCCTTGCGGATCACCGCCTTCTTCTTGCGCTCGGCCGGATCGGGCCACAGCGAATGGCTTTCACGGTCGATCTGGCGTTGCAGCGCGCGGGTATAGGTCGAGATCCACGCCGCTCCCTGGTTCCGCTCGGCCCACAGGGAGGCGGGCGCCAGATAGCCCAGGGTCTTGCCCGTGCCGGTCCCCGCCTCGGCCAGCAGCATGCGGGGCCGCCCCTCTTCGTTCCTCGGCGAAAAGGCGAAGGCGGCTTCGGCGGCGTAGTCCGATTGGGTCGGCCGCGTCTCGTCCAGGCCCGAGGCCTGAAGCAATTTCTCCAGCCGGATGCGGGCGCTCTCGCTGTCGACCGGCGCCGATCCCGCCTCGCCGCGCGGCGCCTCGTCCTCCCATTCGGTCAGCCGCGACCAGACATCCATCCCCGACCCGCGATGCTGGCGCGCCCGCACGCCGCCGGCCTCCAGCGCCTGAACGACCCGCTCGCCCCAGGCCCAGCCCGTCCGCTGCATCGTCAGCGCCAGGACATAGGCCGCCTCGCGCTCGGCATAGGCCGGATCGGCCAGTTCGCGCAGCAGCAGTCCCGCCGCCTCACGCAGGGCCGCCGCCTGTTCCTCCGCCGACTTCGGCTCGGCCAAACCCAGCGACAGCGCCAAGCCCGTCGGCGACGGCGCACAAAAGCGCGCCGGCCGCACGAAGGCGTAAAGCTCCAGCACATCCATCAGATCAGTCGATCGCGGCGGCGGCGTCAGCCCCAGCCGGCGCGCCGTCAGCGAGGCATGCGCCACCATCACCGACCCGGTGCTGAAGAACCTCTCGGCCGCCCCGCGCCCGACCTTCCTGGCCCCCGCCTCGTCGCATACCGCACCTGCGCCCGGCGGCGTGGCGAGCGCTGGCGGCAAGTTCGCCCACGGCTGGGCGCCGGTCAGGCGGATTTCGGAAATGACGGATTCGTCGGACACGTCCGATAGATAGCGAGCCTGGGGCTGAAACGGAACGGGAACATGCTATATCTCGTCCGTGACGACCGCCGCCGCTCCCGCAACGCTTCCGCCCCTGTTCGCCGACTGGTTCGCGGCGCGCGGCTGGGCGCCCCGGCGGCATCAGCTGGAGATGGTCGCGTCGGGGGAGGCCGGCAGCCACGCCCTGTTGGTCGCGCCGACAGGCGGGGGCAAGACGCTGGCGGGGTTTCTGCCCAGCCTGATCGACCTGGCCGAGCGCGAACCTAAGCCGACGACCGGGCCTGGGTCGGGGGTGCATACGCTTTATCTGTCGCCGCTGAAGGCCCTGACGACGGACGTCGAGCGCAATCTGATGACCCCGATCCGCGAGATCGGGCTGAATATCCACGTCGAGACGCGCACCGGCGACACCAAACAGTCCAAACGCCAGCGGCAGCGTGATTTTCCGCCCGACATCCTGCTGACCACGCCCGAGCAGTTGGCCCTGTTCTGCGCCTGGGAAGGCGCCCGTTCTTATTTCGCCGATCTGAAGTGCGTGGTGCTGGACGAGGTGCACGCGATCTGGAGCGGCAAGCGCGGAGACCTGTTGTCGCTCGGGCTGGGCCGTTTGCAGAGCTTCGCGCCCGATATGCGACGGGTGGGGCTGAGCGCGACCATCGAGGATCCCGATCTGATCCGGGGATGGCTCAGTCCCTCGCCCGGCGTCGCTGACGTGGCCTTGGTCCGCGGCGACCCCGGCGCGCCGGCGGTCATCGACGTGCTGATTTCAGAGGGCAAGGTCCCTTGGGCCGGCCACACCGGCCAGCACGCAATTCCAGAGGTCTATGCCGCCATCCAGCGTTCGACCCTGGCCCTGATCTTCGTCAACACCCGCTGGCAGTCGGAGTTCGTGTTCCAGCAGCTGTGGGCCATAAACGACGAAAATCTGCCAATCGGCCTGCACCACGGCTCGCTGGCGGCCGAACAGCGGCGCAAGATCGAGGCGGCCATGGCGCGCGGCGACCTCAGGGCCGTCGTCTGCACATCGACGCTGGATCTGGGCATCGACTGGGGCGACGTGGATCTGGTCATCCAGATGGCGGCGCCCAAGGGCTCCAGCCGCCTGGTCCAGCGCATCGGCCGCGCCAATCATCGGCTGGACGAGCCGTCGCGTGCGCTTCTGGTGCCCGCCAGCCGGTTCGAGATGCTGGAGTGCCAGGCGGCGCGCGAGGCCGTCGCCGACAATGCCTTCGACTGGGAGCCGGTCCACATCGGCACGCACGACACCCTGGCCCAGCACATCATGGGGGTCGCCTGTTCCGAGCCGTTCGACATGCAAGTCCTATATGACGAGATCACCGGCTGCGGCCCCTATCGCGCCCTGATGTGGGAGCAGTTCGAGGAGGTGGTCGATTTCGTCGCCACCGGTGGCTATGCGCTTCGCACCTACGACCGGTTCGCGCGCATCGTGCGCACGCAAGACGGCCGCTGGAAGGTCCGAAACCAGCATATCGCCCAGCGCCACCGCATGAATGTCGGCGCTATCGTCTCGGCCGGAACGCTGAATGTCCGCGTCGCCAGCCGTCGGGGCGGCGCCTCTCGCCAGCTGATCGGCGGCCGCAAGGTGGGCGAGGCCGAGGAGTGGTATTTCGAACAGCTGACACCCGGCGACACCTTCCAGTTCGCCGGCCAGACCTGGGCGTTTCAGGGCATCACCGGGACCGACGCCCTGGTCACCCACGCCAATGACAGCGACCCCAAGATTCCGTCATGGGGCGGATCGAAGTTCCCGCTGTCCACGTCGCTGGCCGACCGGGTGCGTACCATGATCCACGACCGCGACCACTGGCGCGTCCTGCCGCCCGACGTTCAGGAATGGCTGGAGTTGCAAGAGACCCGTTCGGTCATTCCCGACGCCGAATCCATGCTGGTCGAAACCTTTCCGCGCGGCAGCCGGCATTTCCTGGTGGCCTATCCGTTCGAGGGCAATCTGGCCCACACCACCCTGTGCATGCTGCTGACCCGGCGGCTGGACCGGATGGGCGTCGGGCCGCTGGGGTTCGTTGTGACCGACTATTCGCTGGCGATCTGGTCGATCAAGCCGATGGACACAATTGACCTGGACGCCCTGTTCCAGCCGGACATGCTGGGCGACGATCTAGAAGCCTGGCTGGAGGAAAGCTTCATGATGAAGCGGTCCTTCCGCAATTGCGCCCTGATCTCGGGCTTGATCGAACGCCGCCAGCCCGGCGCCGAAAAGACCGGCCGGCAGGTGACCTTCTCCACCGACCTGATCTACGACGTGCTGCGCCGCCACCAACCCGACCATCTGCTGCTCAAGACCGCCCGCGCCGACGCCGCCTCCGGCCTGCTGGACGTGGCGCGCCTGGGCCAGATGCTGACCCGCATCGAGGGACGTATTCGTCACCAATCCCTGAGCCGCGCCTCGCCCTTCTGCGTGCCCGTGCTGGTCCAGATCGGACGCGAGCGGGTCAGCGGAGACGCCGCCGAAATGATCTTGGACGAAAGCGCCGACCTGCTGATCGCCGAGGTCATGGACGACGCCGAGCCGCCCAGCCAGTCGGGGGCCGCCGCATGAACGCCGCCCTGCGCCAGACCCTGTCCCCGGCCCGCAAGATCTGCGGTTCGCTGAGCGTGCGGATCGCGGGCGAGGCCTGCGTGCTGCGCTGTTCCGGAGCGATGTGGGTTCCGGCCCACGGCGCCTTGATCGTCGCGGACCTGCATCTGGAAAAGGGCTCTGCCTTCGCCGTGCGCGGCCAACTTCTGCCGCCCTATGACAGCCGCGCCACGCTGGACAGGCTGGAAGCCGAGATCGTCGAACTGGACCCGGCCATGGTCGTGCTGCTGGGCGACAGCTTCCATGACACCAAGGCCATTCCCCGCATGGCGGCCGACGACCGGGCGCGTCTGGATCGTCTGGCGGCCGGGCGCGATTGGGTGTGGCTGGAAGGCAATCACGACCGCGAGGCGCTCGCTCGCGATGCGGACACGGCATCCCGCCTGCCCGGCCGGATCGTTGGCGATATGGCCTTGGGCGCGTTGCGCCTGACCCACGAGCCGGAGGCTCTGACCGCCGACGACGACCGTCGTGGCGAGGTCGCGGGCCACCTGCACCCCGCCGCCAAGGTCGCCGCCTATGGACGCGGCGTGCGCCGTCCTTGCTTCGTCACCGACGGATCACGCATCGTCCTGCCCGCCTTCGGCGCCTTCACCGGCGGGCTGAACGTGCTCGATCCCGCCATCGCCGACCTGTTCGCCGCCCCTCCCTTGGCCGCCGCCCTGGGACGTGACCGGGTTCACGCCCTGGATTGGGCGATCCTGCGATAGTCTGTTCGTAAAGCGTTCAGCACGTCGCTTCACCGCATCTTGGCGGAAGGCGATGCAGGATGACGGCGGATCAAGGTCACGGACACCCGCCTCATGCTCACGCCCCGTCGCATCGTCATGGCCGCCCGTCTCGGCTTCGCTCTGGCAGCCTTGGGCATGGCGGTCCTGATGCTGGGCCCATTTCAGGGCCTGGAGCAGGTCTTCGGCCTGAACGACAAGGCCGCCCACGTCATCGCCTTCTATGGCGTGGCCAGCGGCCTATTCCTGATCGCGCCGAACCAGCGCCGCGACGACCTGGCCCTCTATGTCATCGCCGCCGCCTTCGGCGCTGAACTGCTTCAGGCCCTGACCGGCCGCAGCGTCTCGATCATCGATTTCCTGGCGGGTGCGGCCGGCGTCGCCGCCGCCTGGGCGCCCGGCCGGATCGAGCAGTTGCGCCAGGCCTTCCGCCGCCATCCGGACATGACCCTGGCCGAGATTGATCGGCTGGATCGCCGCCTGCGCCGTCGCCGCGTGGAAACCAGCCGCCCGGGCGTCGCCGTCCTGCGCCCTTAAGGTTCGAGCTCTATGTCCCAATAGAGGATATTCGATGCCGCGAACTCTCGTTCTATCCTATTGATAAAGCTGATTTTTCTAAGACCTTAGGAAATCTCAGCGACGATTGGTCACCATATGGTCACCAGAAGAGGGGAAGAGCCAGCAATCTGGATCAATACCCACTTCCTGAAATCCCATAGCAGAAACCCGGTCGGAAATCTCCCGACCAGCGGCCGCTGAGCCGCCGAAAGCCCTAGCCCAACTTAGTGAGCCAGCAGTGGGGTGCGTGCGGGCTATCCTCGCTGTGCGACCAGCAGCCGTTTGCATCAGCAGACGCTGGAGGTGAGAACATCTAATGTCCGCCTCCGATCCGCGATCGGCCCCGAGCTCACCCTTTCGGCGTGCCGAGATCGTTGTTAGTCGGTCAGCGTGCTAGGCTTATGCATCGACCCCGAAGCCTCAATAGCAACTATCACCTCGACACGGAGACCGCCTCCTGGTGAGCGCAAGAACTGCACCTGTCCCCCATGGGCCTTCACTGTGGCGAGGACGATAGAGAGGCCCAGACCGCTCCCTCCGGAAGGTGCATTGGCCGCACGGAAGAAGCGCCTACCCAGCCGATGCAGATCCGAGAAGGCCACGCCCGGGCCGTCGTCCTCGACGATTAAACGCCCGGAAGTCGGGTCGTAACTGATCACGACTGAGGATGCCGCATGCGCCTGCGCGTTGGCGAGGAGATTGGCAGCCGCTGCCTCGAAGCGATCTGGATCCACGTTAAGCAGCGCGTCACCTTCAACGATCGACACCCGATCATCGCCTTCCGCTCCTGCAAACAGCGACCGAAGCGTCACCCAGCGGCGATCTTCGTCGCTAACCGGCATCTCGTCCTCGCGCGCCAAGACGAGAAGACCTGTGACGAGGCGGGCAGTGCGATCGACAGAGGTCTGGATCTGCTCCAGCGCGCGTCTTCGAACGACCGTATCCGAAGACGACGCCGCAATCTGCGCCTGGACGCGCAGGCCTGCCAGAGGCGTACGCAATTCGTGCGCGGCAGCGGCCGTGAACTCGGCCTCGCGACGTCGCGCTGCGCCAAGGCGTGACATCAAGTCGTTCAGCGCCAGGGCGAAGGGACGGAGTTCGCGGGCGTCCGGCGATACGTCCAACGCCGTCAGATCTTCCGCATCCCGTACCGCAAGGCTGCGGGTCATTTGTCGAATAGGGGTCAGCCCCCGCCCTACCGACCACCAGATCAATACGCCAAGCACCAGCAGACCAAGGACCGCCGGACCGATCAAAGCGGTGACGACATTGCCGACCAGGTGCTCGCGAACGGCCAGATTGTCCCCGACCATGACCCTGAAACCGGCATCACGATCATGCACCGTGTAGACGCGCCAGCGCTCGCCCCGGATCGTGCGTTCTGAAAAACCGTCGCCCCCTTCCGACAACCGCTCCGCAGGCGCGCTTTGGGACCGACCAATCAGATCGCCTTCCAGCGACCAGATCTGGCAGGAGAGCTGACGGTCGTAGACATCGGCGGCCCCGCTTTCCGGAGCCTGCATCGCCGGGCGCACGCTGCCGGCCTGCATCAGGGACGAGACCATGCGGGCCGACTCCATCAGGCGCCGGTCCAGCACCCGTTGCACCTCGGCCCGGGTCTGGATCTCGACCCAGACGACCGCGCCGCCCCAGACGAGGGCGGTCACGAGCGCGAGGGTGGCGAACAGACGCAGGCGGATCGAGCTCATTGCAGGGTGTATCCTACGCCGCGGACGGTGCGGATGAAGCCGGCTCCCAACTTGGCCCGGAGATAGTGGATGTGCACTTCCACCGCGTTAGAGCCGATCTCCTCCTGCCAACCGTACAGGCGTTCTTCTAGCTGACTGCGCGAGAGGACCTGTGCAGGCCGTTCCATCAGGGCCTCCAGGATGGCGAACTCACGTCTCGAAAGGGGCAGGTCCCCCTCTTCACGCCAAGCCAGACGCGACTGGGGATCAAGGGTCACCCCGCCGTGGCGCAAGGCGGGCGCCGAGCGCCCAAGCAGGCGACGCCGCACCGCGCGCAGTCGCGCCGCCAGTTCGTCGAGATCGAAAGGCTTGCCGACATAGTCGTCCGCGCCGGCGTCCAGACCCACAATGCGGTCCCGACTGTCATCGCGCGCCGACAAGACCACCACGCCGACATCCATGTCGCGCT
Source organism: Brevundimonas sp. UBA7838 (assembly GCF_002500885.1). Classification (NCBI taxonomy): domain Bacteria; kingdom Pseudomonadati; phylum Pseudomonadota; class Alphaproteobacteria; order Caulobacterales; family Caulobacteraceae; genus Brevundimonas; species Brevundimonas sp. UBA7838. The sequence continues at coordinate 11,459 of NZ_DLTK01000047.1, read as the reverse complement.
CGCGAACGAAACGCAGCACCGAAAGGCCGTCGCCATCAGGAAGACCCAAATCCAGCACGACCGCATCGAACGCCGAGCTTTCCAGCGCCGCGAGGGCGTCCTCGACCCGCCCGACGACTTCGACCGTCCAGCCGCAGGCGCTGAGCCCGACCTGGAGGCCGTCGGCGAGAACGGGATCATCTTCTATGGCGAGCAGTCTCATGCGGCGTGAGGTGGAAGTTGCGGCTTAAGCCTGACTTAAGCTCGTTTGCCGACGAGATGGCCATGAGGTTTTTCCGCCGACTGTTGCCCGCCGCTCTCGCGATCCTGTCCTTCACCCTTCCGGGTTCGGCATTGGGTCAGGCTCCGCTATCGCCTGACAAGGCCTTCTCCCTGACGGTGACGCGTGAGGCTGACGGCGACCTGGCCTTCGCCTGGGACATTGCGCCCGGCCATTATCTCTATCGTGACCACACCGTCGCCAGCACGCCGGGCGGGAAAGCATCGCTGCCTCTGGAGCTTGCGACCGGCGAAACCAAGGACGATCCGGGCTTTGGCGTCGTCGACGTCTGGCATGACGAGGGTCGCGCGACCCTATCGGCGCAGACCCTGACGCAGGTTGGCGGCCCGACGTCGGTCAACATCACCTACCAGGGGTGCCTCGAGGACTCGATCTGCTACCCGCCGATGACGCGGACAGTGGACGTGCCGACCCGGCCGCAGTCCGAGGTTGCCGCTCGGGAGGCCGATGCGCAGACCGCTCAGGCCGCCGCTCTGCTGGCGATCCAGGCGCCGGGCGCTGCACCCACACCCGCACTCGCGAGTGATGAGGGCGCGTTGGCGCCTCCGCCGGTCGCGCCATCGCCGGGGGTCATCCCGGACCCCAGCCCGGGCTTCGTCGATCGCTTGGCGCTGCAGGGCGGGGCCACCTGGGTCCTGCTCGCCTTCTTCGGTTTCGGCGTGCTTCTGGCCTTCACGCCCTGCGTCTTTCCCATGTACCCGATCCTGGCCGGCGTCATCGGACGCGGCGTGGACGGGCGCGGTACGCGCCGAGGCCTGATGCTCTCGGTCGCCTATGTGCTGGGCCTTTCCGTCGCCTTCGCCCTGCTGGGCGTCGCGGCCGCCTGGTCCGGACAGAACCTGCAGATGGCGCTCCAGTCGGTTTGGGCGATCGGCGCTCTGGTTGTCGTCTTCGTCGTTCTCGCCGCGTCCATGTTCGGCGGCTTCGAGTTGCAACTGCCCTCGGCCTGGACCAGCCGCCTGTCCCGCGACAGCGGTGACGGACGGCGGTCCCTGCCCTCAGCCGCAGGTCTGGGCTTCGTCTCCGCCCTCATCGTGGGCCCTTGCGTCACCGCGCCCTTGGCGGGTGCCCTGCTCTATATCGCACAGACCGGCGACGTTGGGCTGGGCGCGGCGGCCCTGTTCTTCCTGGGCCTGGGCAAGGGGGTGCCCTTGATCGTGTTCGGCACGGTCGGCGCGCGCTTCCTGCCCAAGGCTGGGCCGTGGATGGACCGGGTGAAGATGCTGTTCGGCTTCATCTTCCTGGGCATGGCCTGGTGGCTGGCCGGCCGCATCCTGCCGCCGAGCGCGACGCTGGCTTTCGGCGCGGCGCTGGCGCTCGGTCTGGCGGCGGCTCTCGGCCTGTTCCAGCCGCTGAGCCCGAATCTGAGAAACGGCGTCGCACGTGTCGCTGGCCTGGCGGCCGCGACCTGGGGCCTGTTGCTGCTGGTCGGCCTCAGTCTCGGGGCGGACGACCCGTGGCGTCCGCTTGAGCCCCTGGCGCGGCCCGCTGGAATCTCAGCCGCCGCGCCGGTCGAAACCGCAGCGGTCGTGCTGGATCAGACGGCGCTCGACCGCGCCGTCGCCGATGCCGCCGCGCGCGAACGTCCCGCCCTGGTCTATTTCACCGCCGACTGGTGCGTCAGCTGCAAGGTGATCGAGCGGACGGTGTTCGAGGACCCCGCGGTCATCGCCGGCCTTTCGAACACCGACCTCATCAAGGTCGACGTCACGCGCAGCACGCCCGAGGCGCGCGCGCTTCTTGAGCGGCACGGAGTGATCGGACCGCCGACGATGATCTTCCTGTCGCCCTCGGCGACCGAAGCGCCGGGCAGCCGACTGATCGGAGAGATGTCGGCCCAAGACGTCGCCTCCGCCCTGCAGAGCGCCGGAGCCGCCGCATGAACGCCATCACCCTGGGCCCGCTCGTCCTGTCGGGCGAGCGGTTCGCCATCATCGCCGGCGTGTTCGTCTTCATGATCGGCGTCGGGCTGTTGGCCAGCCGGGTCAGCCCGCGCTTCAACCTGTGGAGCACGGTCCTAGTCTTCGGCGGTCTGGCGGTCGCCCGCCTCGGTCACGTGGCGACGCACTGGGAGTATTTCGGGGCTGACCCGTGGCGGGCGCTCGCGGTCTGGCAGGGCGGATTCAGTTGGATCTGGGTCGCGCCGGTCGTGATCCTGGCCACCATTCTGCTGCTGCGCACGACGCGCGAACGCGCCTGGGCCATTGCGCCTGTGCTGGCCAGCGCCTTGGTTTGGACCACCGCCCATCAGTTGGCCTCGGCGACGCAGCCCATGGCGCCGCCCGCCCTGACGCTGGCCGCGATGGACGCACCGGCGATCGACCTTTCGGCGCCGATCGATCGGCCTACGGTGATCAATCTCTGGGCCACCTGGTGCCCGCCCTGCCGGCGCGAGATGCCGGCTTTGGCCCAGGCCGAAAAAGCCCATCCGAATGTGCGCTTCCTCTTCGTCAACCAGGGCGAGGGCGAAGCCGGCGTTCGGGCCTTTCTGCAGAGCCAGGGGCTGGCCCTCGACCATGTGCTGTTCGACGAGGCCATGGCGCTGCCCCGCCACTACGGTACGGCCGGCATTCCGGTGACCCTGTTCCTCCACGCCGACGGCCGTCTGGCCAAGGCCCACATGGGGGAAATCGCCCCCGAACAGATCGCGACCGAAATCGCGCGTCTGCACTGACCCCCTCGCCTCACGGAGCTTCCATGAACCGCACCTTCGCCCCTGCCTTCGCCACCGTCCTGGCGCTCGCCGCCTGCGGCCCGGCCGACGCCGACAACGGCGCGGCGCCCGCCAGCCCTTCCGCCGCCTCCGGACAAGACATGCCGCCCATCGCCCAGGTCGGCTTCAATGACCTGCTGCGCGATCCCGCAGCGCCCTTCATCGGCGCCGAGAACGCCGATGTGACCATCATCGGCTTCGTCGATTACAACTGCCCCTACTGCAAGAAGATGCAGCCTGAGATCGACGGCCTGCTGAAGGCGGACACCAAGGTGCGCGTCCTGTACAAGGATTGGCCGATCTTCGGCGACGTCTCGGAGACCGCCGCCCGGACCGCCCTCGCCGCCGCCTATCAGGGCAAGTACGAGGCCGTCCATAACGCCTTCATGCTGTCGCCGTCGCGCATCGGCGACCAGGCGGACATCACCCGTCTGGTCCAGTCGGCCGGCGTGGACATGGCGCGCCTGAATCAGGACCTGGCCGAACACCGCGCAGACATCGACGCGGTGCTGGACCGAAATGGTCGAGAAGCGGCGGCCCTGGCCCTGCAGGGCACGCCCGCCTTTATCATCAACGGCAATCTGATCCCCGGCGGCATGCCCCAGGCGCAACTCGAAGCGGTGATCGGTCGTATCCGCTCCGGACAACCGCTGCGCTGAAGCCGACCATGACCACCCTGACCCTGCTCCAGCTGAACGACCTCCACGGCTATCTCGAGCCGCATCCCGAACTGGTGCGCACCGAAGGCGGCTGGCGGTTCGAACGGCTGGGCGGGGTCGCCCGCATCGCGCGCCTCTTCGAAGAGGCGCGCGCCGAAGGTGCATGCCTGACCCTGGACAACGGCGACACCTTCCATGGCACGCGGGTCGCCGTCGCCAGCCGGGGCGAGGCGCTGGTTCCGATCATGAACGCCCTGAAGATCGACGCCATGACGGCGCACTGGGAGTTCGCCTATGGCCCGGCGGGGTTCAAGGCGTTGGCGGCGGGACTGGATTATCCCGTCCTGGCCGCCAATGTCTTCCGCAAGGATGACGGCGCGCCGGAGTTCGACGGGCGGTGGGTGTTCGAGCGCGGCGGTCTGAGGATCGGCGTGATCGGCCTGGCCTGCCCCATCATCGACAAGACGATGCCCCCCGCCTTCTCTGAAGGCGTGCGGTTTGAAATGGGTGTGGCCGAAGCCCGCGAGCAGCTGCACCAGCTCCGCGAGGAAAAGGTCGATCTGGTCGTCCTGCTGTCGCACCTGGGCTTTCCGCAGGATCTGAAGCTGGCCGCCGAAACGCCGGGCATCGACGTGATCCTGAGCGGTCATACCCATAACCGCCTGCACGAACCGGCCCGCGTCGGCGACACCCTGATCATCCAGTCCGGCTGCCACGGCGCCTATATCGGCCGGCTGGATCTGGAGATTGCAGAGGGCCGCGTGTGCCTGCGGCGCCATCGGCTCATAGCCGTGGACGCTGGCCCCGAAGACGATCAAGTCGCCGGCTTGGTGGAGATGGCCCTGGCGCCCGAGCGCGAGCGTCTGGCGCGCATCGTCGGCCGCACCGCCATCCCCCTTCACCGCTACGCCATGGCCAGCGCGCCGATGGACGACGTCCTGCTGGCGGCGGCGGCGCAGGCGGCGGGCGTGGACATCGCCTTCTCCAACGGCTGGCGCTACGGCGCGCCCGTCGCGCCGGGTCCGGTCACTCTGGGCGACCTCTACAATATGGCGCCGATGAATCCGCCGATCTCACGCACGACGCTGACCGGGGCCGAGTTGCAAGCGATGCTGGAAGAAAATCTGGAGCGCACCTTCGCCGCCGACCCGTATGAGCAGATGGGCGGCTACATCAAACGTTGCCGGGGTCTCACGGCCTTCGTGAAGCTTGAGAATCCCAAGGGGCAGCGCCTCGACCGCCTGCTGGTCGGAGACCGCCCTGTCGAGCCGGAGGCGGACTATCTGGTGGCCTTCGTCACCGCCCAAGGGGTGCCCGAACATTACGGGCGAGACCGCCGGACGCTCGACATCGACACTGTGGGCGCGCTTGAATCCTGGTTCGCCGACCATACGCCTGGCGAGACCGATCTGCCCGTCAGCGTCCTCATCATCTGAAGGAACACCTTATGGACTCCGTCGCCGCCCGCGACTTCTGGAACAGCCGCTATGACCGCCAGGACTATCTGTTCGGCGAGACGCCCAACGCCTTCCTGGCCGCTCAGATCGCGCGGCTCCAGCCCGGCATGACCGCTCTGGCGGTCGCCGACGGCGAGGGCCGAAACGGCGTGTGGCTCGCCGAACAGGGCCTGGCCGTCACCACCACGGATATCGCCCCGCGCGCGGTCGAGAAGGCCCTCGCCCTGGCCGAGCGACGTGGCGTCACACTGGACGCCCAGGTGGCGGACTTCGAGACCTGGGGCTGGCCGCAGGGTGCGTTCGACGTCGTGGTCGCCGTCTTCATTCAGTTCGCCCCGCCTCCCCAGCGCGACCGACTTTTCGAGCGTATGAAGGCGGCCGTGAAGCCTGGCGGCCTGGTCCTGTTGCAGGGCTATCGGCCGGAACAGATCGCCTATGGCACCGGCGGTCCGGGGCAGGTCGAGAACCTCTACACCGAGGCGCTGCTCCGCGACGCCTTCGCCGACTTCGACATCCTGCATCTGAAAAGCCACGACAGCGACGTCTCCGAAGGCGCCGGCCACAGCGGCCGGTCCGCCCTGATCGATCTCATCGCCCGCCGTCCCTGACCCCCAGCGCCCGCACACCGGAACCCGCCATGAAAACCCTCGTGATCGCCCTGTCCTTGGCCGCCTCCCTGGCGGCCTCCCCGAGCTTCGCCCAGGCTGTCTCAGGCTTCGGCGGCTTCAAGCCCCTGCCCGAGGCCGGCGAACAGCCGGATCCGTCGCGCATCTATCGGGTCATCTTCGACGTGTCCCAGGGCGGTGCGGACGACAGGCCGCTGAAGGGATTGGATCGCGTCGCGCGGCTGGTGAATATGCTGGCGGCGGGCGGCGTGGACGCCGACCACCGTCAGATCGTGGTCGTCCTGCACGGCGCCGCCACCCCTGCAGTTCTCTCCGACGCCGCCTGGACCGCGCGCGGCAAGGGCGACGCCAACCCCAACAGCGCCCTGATCCGTGCCCTCATCGCCGCCGGCGTCCAGGTTCGACTGTGCGGCCAGGCCATGGCGGGGAACGGCATCGCGCAAGCCGATCTCGAAGCGGGCGTGAGCGTTGATCTCGCCGCCCTGATGACGGTCATCCACCTTCAACAGGCCGGATACGCCCTGGTTGTGAACTGACGGCTCGGCATAGGCGGAACCTTTCCTGAGCATAAGAACTATTAGTTTGCGTAAGTATGTATGTAATTGTTCATTGGGGCGTCTGAAGGAGATATCGACATGACCGGACTGCCCCGCCTCAACGAACCCGCCCCCGACTTTCACGCCCGCACCACGCACGGGGATCGCAGCTTGGCCGATTACCGCGGCAAATGGCTGATCCTCTTCTCGCACCCGTCGGACTTCACCCCGGTCTGCACGACCGAGTTCATCGGGTTCGCCAAGCATGCGAATGAGTTCGCCGCCATGAACTGCGAGCTCCTGGGCCTCTCGATAGACAGCATCTTCTCGCACCTAGCCTGGACCCGGAACATCAAGGAGAAGTTCGGCGTCGAAATCCCCTTCCCCATCATCGAGGATCTGAAGATGGAGGTGGCCCAGGCCTACGGAATGATCCACCCCGGGGCGGCCGACACCTCGGCTGTTCGCGCCACCTTCCTGATCGATCCGGAAGGCAAGCTGCGCGCCATGGTCTACTATCCCATGAGCAATGGCCGCAGCATCGAAGAGTTCGTTCGGCTGCTCACCGCGCTCCAGGCGTCCGACGCCAACGGGGTCGCGACGCCTGAGAACTGGCGCCCTGGCCAACCGGCCATCGTCCCCCCGCCCAAGGCCGCCGAGGCGGCCGAGGCTCGCGCTTCCGAGGGTTACGTCTACACCGACTGGTATTTCTCGACGCGCGACCTCCCCGACGCCCCGAAAGCCGCCTGATCGGATTCCGGCCGGACCTCGCAAGCGGTCCGGCCTTTTTCTTCGCAAACCAAACGGAGCCTTCATGCAGATCATCGACCACGGCGGAGCGCGCATCGCGGCGCTCCACGACAAGAAGACCGGCAGTTGGCAGTATGTCGTCTCCGACCCGGTCAGCCGCAAATGCGCGATCATCGATCCGGTCTGGGATTTCGACGAGAAGGCGGCGGCGACCTCGACCCGCAACGCCGACGCCATCCTGGACTACGTCAAGGCGGAGGGCCTGACCGTCGAGTGGCTGCTGGACACCCATCCCCACGCCGACCACTTCTCCGCCGCGCCCTTCCTCAACGAGAAACTGGGCGCGCCGACCGCCATCGGCGAAAAGGTCATCGGCGTCCAGAAGCTGTGGAAGGACATCTACGGCCTGGACGACGACTTTCCGGCCGATGGTCGCCAGTGGGACCGACTCTTCAAGGCTGGCGACACGTTCGCTGTTGGCGACCTGCCGGCGCGGGTGATGTTCTCACCGGGGCACACCATGGCCTCCATCACCTATGTGATTGGCGGCAACGCCTTCGTCCACGACACCCTGATGATGCCCTATGCCGGCACCTCGCGCGCCGACTTTCCGGGCGGCGACTCGAAGACTCTCTTCCGAAGCATCCAGGACATCCTGGCCCTGCCTGAAGAGACCGCCGTCTTCGTTGGCCACGACTATGGCCCGGATGGCCGCGAGCCCGCCTGCTTCAGCACCGTGAGAGAGCAGAAGGCGGACAACATCCATGTCGGCGGCGGACGCGGCGAGGCGGATTTCGTGCGGCTCCGCGACGATCGGGACGCCACCCTGCCCTTGCCGAATCTGATGCTCTACGCGCTTCAGGTGAACATCCGCGGCGGGGTGCTGCCGCCGGCCGCGCCGGACGGGCGCGTCTATTTCAAGATTCCCGCCAATCACTTCGCCCCACCCCAGGAGAATTCTTGATGCGCCCGTCCGCACTGACGCTGGCCGCCCTCCTGAGCGCAACGGCCCTGGCCGCCCACGCCCAGACGCCCGCCGATCCACTTCATGTCTACGGTCCCGGCGGCCCCTCCCCCGCCATGCGCGACGCCGCGAAGGCCTATGAGGCGCGCACCGGTCGCGCCGTGGCCGTCGTCGCCGGACCCACGCCCCAATGGCTGGACCAGGCCAAGGCGGATGGCGACCTGATCTTCTCAGGCTCCGAGACGATGATGACCGACTTCGTCAGCGCCCTGGAGGGCCGCATCCGCGCCGAGGCGGTCGAGCCGCTCTATCTGCGCACCGCCTCCATCCTCGTTCGGCCGGGAAATCCGGACGGCATCGGCGGCCTTGAGGATCTTTTCCAGCCCGATCGCCGGGTCTTGGTTGTCAACGGCGCGGGCCAGAACGGCCTGTGGGAGGACATGGCCGGTCGCACCGGCGACATCGCCAAGGTGCGCGCCCTGCGTCGTAACATCGTCGTCTACGCCCGCAACAGCGCCGAGGCCCGACAAGCCTGGATCGACGACCCGACGCTGGACGCCTGGATCATCTGGGGCATCTGGCAGGTCGCCAATCCGGACCTCGCTGATGTGGTCGAGGTCGCAGAGCCCTACCGCATCTACCGCGACGCCGGCGCCGTTGTGACAGAGACCGGCCGCCAGGACGCCGACGCCCAGCCGTTCCTCGACTTTCTGAAGTCCGACGAGGGGGCCGCCATCTTCGCGCGGTGGGGCTGGCGGACCGGCCAACCTTAAGCCTGCCTTAAGGTGAACCCTGCGGTGTCGGCGGCATGGTTGATCGTCGCTCCTCAATCCTGAACCGCCGACACCTGCTGGCGGCCGCAGCGGCGCCGCTCTGGGTCTCTACGGCGGCGCGAGCAGCACCCGCGCCCGCCGCCTTTGACATCACTGTTCTGACTACAGCCTTCTACGCGGCCCGCGGCGGACGCCCCGCCTGGGCGGGGTCCGCGCGCCGGCAAGCCATGGACGCCCTAGCTCTGGCGGACCGCCACGGGCTGTCGGCGCCCGACGGTCTCGCCCTTAGCGAAGCAGAACTGACCCAGGCCGTCCTGATCCTGGCTGAGGCGCTCGCCCATGGCCGGGTCGATCCAGCATCCGTCGAGACGCTCTGGGAGATGGATCGCAACCAAGTCGACACGCCGCCTCTCCTCGCAAAGGCGGTCGACGACGGAACACTTGCGGCGACGATGGCCGGCCTCGCACCCCAGGACCGCGGCTATCAGGGCCTGTGCGACGGCTTCCTCCGCTATCGCGCCATCGCCGACCGCGGCGGTTGGCCGCCCTTTGCCCTGGGCGCGACGATCGAACCATTTGCGTCCGACCCGCGCCTTCCCGCCCTCCTGCCGCGCCTTCGGGTGGAAGGCGATTTAAGCGAAGCCGCCGCCGCGATGGTCGGCCCGTCTGGCGGTGAATACGGCTCCATTGTGCAAGAGGCCGTTCGGGCGTTCCAGGTGCGCCACGGTCTTGAAGCGGACGCCCGCATCGGCCCGGCGACACAGCGGGCGCTCTCGATTTCGGCCGAGGCCCGCGCTCGCCAGATCGCACTGAATTTGGAACGCCGCCGTTGGCTGAAGAGAGACGTCGCCCCGGAACGGATCGAGGTGAACACCGCCGCCTCCATCATGGTCTACTGGAAGGACGGTCGGCCCGTGCATTCGATGCGGGTCGTGACGGGTGACGCCGACAATGCGACGCCCAGCCTCGAACGGCCCTTCGCCTCGGTGGTCGCCAATCCGCCCTGGACGGTGCCGACTTCCATCGCCCAGCGCGAGATCCTGCCACGCGGCGCCGCCTATATGCGGGCGAACAACATGACGATACAGAATGGCATGGTGGTTCAGCGCGCTGGCCCGAACGCCGCCCTGGGCCAGGTCAAGTTCGAACTTCAGGACAGCTACGCCATCTTCCTGCACGACACCCCGTCGCGGGGTGCGTTCGACCGGAGCTTCCGCCATCTCAGCCACGGCTGCGTGCGGGTGCAGGACGCGGTCGGCTTCGCTCGGCTGCTGCTTGCGCCCGACCCCGCGAGGCTCGCCCGATTCGACGCCGCGCTGGACAGCGGCGAGACCGTCCGGGTGGCGACCGGTCGGCCGATCGACGTGCGCGTGTCCACGTTGCCGACCGGCCATGGCGAACGCGCCGTGCTGCGTCTGCTCGACAAGGAGGCCGGCCGCCTGCAACTGGAAAAGCTGGGCATGAGCCCCGGCGTGCTGTCACAGCTGGACCGCCTGATCCGCCAGCCGCACGGCATCGTGCTGGTGACCGGCCCGACCGGCAGAGATCAGACCACGACGCTGTACGCGGCGCTGAGCCGGCTGGACGCTTCCACCAGCAACATCCTGACGGTGGAAGACCCCATCGAATACGACCTGGCCGGCATCAGCCAGACGCAGGTCAACGCCAAGATCGACATGAGCTTCGCGCTGGCCTTGCGCGCCATCCTGCGCCAGGACCCGGACGTGATCATGATCGGCGAGATCCGCGACCTGGAAACCGCCGACATGGCCGTGCAGGCCTCGCTCACCGGCCACCTGGTGCTGNNGGTCGGCCGATCGACGTGCGCCTGCTTTATTGGACGGCCTTTCTGGACGGCCAGGGCCGCGTCGCCTTTCGCGATGACATCTATCGTCGCGACACCCGTCTGGCGGAGGCGTTGGGTATCGACCTGCACCTGCCGCGGCCCGACGACCGGCGCGCCGATGCGGACGACGTCGGCCCCTGACGGTTATTCGGTCGTGCGGCCGTCGAAATGCTCGTGGTCGGCGGAGGCCTCTTCCACCGTGGCGTGAACCGTACCGTCGCGATGCTCCGGCGGACCATAAAGGGTGTAGAGCCGAAGCGGCTCGGACCCCGTGCTGACCACATTGTGGCGGGCGCCCTGAGGGACGATGACCCCGTCATCCGCCTTCACGGCGTGACGAACGCCGTCGATCCAGATTTCGCCCTCGCCCGCCTCGATGCGGAAGAACTGGTCG
>NZ_DLTK01000047.1:0-250 GCF_002500885.1 Brevundimonas sp. UBA7838 | reverse complement strand
TCGATGCGGAAGAACTGGTCGCGGTCGTCGTGGACCTCTTCGCCGATCTCCTGGCCGTGCGGAATGGCCATGAGGACGAGCTGCAGATTGTGGCCGGTGTACAGAACGCGGCGAAAGTCTGTGTTCTCTTCCGTCAGACGTTCGATATTGTCGATGAAGCCCTTCACTAGAGTCTCCTGTGCGGGTTTGCCGTCAGCGACGTGCGACGGCGGTGATGCGGGCGAACTGAGCTGTGTCGCCGCGCGCCGGC
>NZ_DLTK01000151.1:0-6549 GCF_002500885.1 Brevundimonas sp. UBA7838 | reverse complement strand
TTCCTCGCTGCCCAGGTCGTACTGGCGCATGAAGGCTTCGATGGCGCCCTGGTTCTTGGCGCGTGCGCGCACACGGCGCACCAGGTCGGCGGCGGTGGCCTGTACCTGTGCCTGTTCGGCAGCCGGCAGGCGCGCCTGTTCCAGCAGCTCGCGCACATGGCTGGCTTCATCCTTCAACCAGGCATCAGTGATGGCCTGGCGCAGCGCGGGCGGTGCCGGCGGCAGCTCAGGGCTCAGCAGCGGCAGGCCCGCTGGGGGATGTGAGGCGACATCAGGAGAAGGTGTTGCGTTCATGCGCTCGGCCACAGTTGGATTCGGCCATTTTAATCCGCGGCGGCGGATTTCCTAGTCCCTTTTGTCATCATTTGAAGCGGCGAAAGCCTTGCGGGGCGGGCGCTTCTGCAATTTCTGCAGCGAACAGGTTTATTGTGCCGATTCCGTCATCTAATGTGCCGAGGTTGGGCGATATCCGGGCAATTCTGGTGTGCACCGCAGCATTGATGACGATGATGAATGGAAGCTTGCCGGCCGCCATCAGGCAGGGCTACCATCGAACTCGATTTCCGCGGTATGGACGCGGCTGCGATGATCCAGGTGCTTCGGCAAGATTCCGATGGCTCAGGGACGCAGTTGTTACTGCACCCCCCACGGGCACTGAGTGCTCGGCAGTTCGTCCAGTTGTTTGCGGCGTTGGCAGGGTTGATGGCGTTCTCGGCAGGCTTGGGTTGGTTGTCCGGAAACGTATTGGCACCTGTCTTCGCGTTGTTGCATGGCTTCCTGGTAGCCATTGCCCTGCGTGCATGTTGGCGCAGCAGCAATCGCCGGGAAGAGATCCGGGTAGGACCGGACTGCGTGGAAGTGATTCCCGCAGCCGGAGTTTCGCCGGTGTTCCGCGCACATCCTTATTGGGTGCGGGTGGTCGCCGGGAAGGAACGGGTCCTGCTGGTTTCCAGCGGCAAGCGGGTCGAAGTGGGGAGTTTCCTCGCGCCCGCCGAACGTCGGGAACTTGCGGTGACACTTGAAGGCTTGCTCGCAGCCAGCAATGGCTGCAACCGATGACGTCAAGGGTCTAGGCAATGAAGCAATGCAGCGGGTGGGGCGCGAAGTTGAAACACGGTTTGGCAGCGGCAGCGATGATGCTGTCGGCGCAGGCAGCATGGGCGCAGTCGGCCGATCCAAAGGAATGGCAGCTCAACATGGGCAAGGGCGTCACCCATACCTCGCGTATGGCGTGGGACGCGCACATGGTGGCCTTGTGGGTGTGTACGGTGATCGGCGTGCTGGTGTTTGGCGCCATGGCCTACGCCATCTTCAAGTTCCGCAAATCCAAGGGTGCGGTGGCGGCGCAGTTCGCCCACAACACCAAGGCCGAAGTGATCTGGACCGTCATCCCGATCATCATCCTGGTGGTGATGGCATGGCCGGCCACGGCCAAGCTGATTGCCATGTACGACACCCGCGACTCCGAGATGACGGTGAAGATCACCGGCTATCAGTGGATGTGGAAGTACGAGTACGTTGGCGAGGATGTGGCTTTCACCAGCCGCCTTGACCGCAAGTCCGACCAGATCCGCCAGGACGGCAGCGTGCCGACCATGGCCACCGATCCGCACTACCTGCTGGATGTGGACAACCCGCTGGTGCTGCCGGTGGATACCAAGGTCCGCTTCGTGATCACGTCCGATGACGTGATCCACGCCTGGTGGGTGCCGGCGCTGGGCTGGAAGCAGGACGCGGTGCCGGGCTTCATCAACGAGCGCTGGACCAATATCGAGACCGCAGGCGTCTACCGCGGCCAATGCGCCGAGCTGTGCGGCAAGGACCACGGCTTCATGCCGATCGTGGTCAAGGCCGTGTCCAAGGACGAGTTCAAGTCCTGGCTGGCCTCGCGCAAGCCGGCCGCCGCCGAGGCAGCGCCGGCACCGGCCGCGGAAAGCGCCCCTGCCACAAGCCCTGAAGCACCGCAACCGGAAGCCACGCCCGCCGCACCTGCAGCGACTGGCGCCTGATACCACTGCGTGCCGGTGTTGCCGGCGCGATGCCTGAAAACGGATAAAGAGGTGTAGTTGCAATGGCGAATACCGCAGTGGACCACTCCGATCACCACGGTCATCAGCAGGGCTTCTTCGAGCGTTGGTTCTTCTCGACCAACCACAAGGACATCGGCACCCTGTATCTGATGTTCGCCATCATGGCGGGCATCGTGGGCGGCGCCCTGTCGGGCCTGATCCGCTGGGAACTGGCAGAGCCGGGCATCCAGATCTTCAAGGAAGGCTCGTCGATCCAGCTGCTGGGTCTCGTGGAGCAGTCCAAGCACGGCTATAACGCCGTCGTGACGGCCCACGCCCTGATCATGATCTTCTTCATGGTCATGCCCGCCATGATCGGCGGCTTCGGCAACTGGTTCGTGCCGATCATGATCGGCGCGCCGGACATGGCCTTCCCGCGCATGAACAACATCTCGTTCTGGCTGCTGGTCGCCGCCTGGTGCCTGCTGATCCTGTCGATGTTCACCGACGGCGGACCGGGTAAGGGCTTCGGCGGAGGCTGGACGGCCTATCCGCCGCTGTCGACCACGGGCCACGTGGGCCCCGCCTTCGACCTGGCCATCTTCGCCCTGCACGTCGCGGGCGCCAGCTCGATCCTGGGCGCGATCAACTTCATCACCACCATCCTGAACATGCGCGCGCCCGGCATGACCATCCATCGGATGCCGCTGTTCGCCTGGTCGGTGCTGATCACCGCCTTCCTGCTGCTGCTGTCGCTGCCCGTGCTGGCCGGCGCCATCACCATGCTGCTGACGGACCGCAACTTCCACACCCACTTCTTCGATCCCGCCGGCGGCGGCGACCCGATCATGTACCAGCACCTGTTCTGGTTCTTCGGTCACCCGGAAGTGTACATCCTGATCCTGCCGGGCTTCGGCATCATCAGCCACATCGTCTCGACCTTCAGCCGCAAGCCGGTGTTCGGATATCTGGCCATGGCCTACGCCATGGTGGCCATCGGCTTCGTCGGCTTCATCGTGTGGGCCCACCACATGTACACGGTCGGCATGAGCATCAATCTGCGCGCCTATTTCATCGCCGCCACCATGATCATCGCGGTGCCGACGGGCGTGAAGATCTTCAGCTGGATCGCCACCATGTGGGGCGGCTCCATCAGCTTCAAGACGCCCATGCTGTGGGCGATCGGCTTCATCTTCCTTTTCACCGTCGGCGGCGTGACCGGCGTGGTCCTGTCGAACGCCGGCATCGATTACAGCCTGCACGACACCTATTACGTGGTGGCGCACTTCCACTACGTGCTGTCGCTGGGCGCCGTCTTCGCGATCTTCGCGGGCTTCTACTACTGGTTCGAGAAGATGTTCGGGGTGAAGTACAACGAGTTCCTGGGCGCGACCCACTTCTGGATCATGTTCGTGGGCGTGAACCTGGTGTTCTTCCCGCAGCACTTCCTGGGTCTGCAGGGCATGCCGCGTCGCTACATCGACTATCCGGAAGCCTTCACCCTGTGGAACCACGTCTCGTCGATCGGTTATGCGATCACGGCGGTTGGCGTGCTGGTCTTCCTGATCATGCTGGCCGAGGCGGCGATCCGTCGTCGTCCGGGCGTCGACAATCCGTGGGGCGAAGGCGCCACGACCCTGGAGTGGACCCTGTCCTCGCCGCCCCCGGCCCACCAGTTCAACGAACTGCCGGTCATCAAAGCGGAAGAGCACTAAGCCTTTCCAGCAATATGAAATCGAAGGCCGCTCTTTCCGTCGGAAGGGGCGGCCTTCTTCATTTGGGTATGCTATGCGGCCCTCACCGATGACCGAAGTTCAGACCCGCCCCGCCATCTCGACCGCCCAGCCGGAGGATTTTTTCCAGCTGCTGAAGCCGCGCGTGATGTCGCTGGTGGTGTTCACCGCTGCGACCGGGCTGATCGTCGCGCCGGGATCGGTCAATCCGCTGGTCGCGGCCATCGCCATCCTGTGCATCGCCGTGGGGGCCGGGGCGGCCGGCGCGCTGAACATGGCGCTGGAAGGCGAGACCGACGCCCTGATGCGACGCACGCGCGGCCGGCCGGTGGCGGCGGGACGTGTGCGCAAGAACGACGCCATGGCGTTCGGCGTCATCCTGAGCCTGTTCTCGGTCATGCTGCTGGGGATGAACACCAACTGGCTGGCGGCCGGTCTGCTGGCCATGACCATCGTCTATTATGCCGGCTTCTACACCCTGCTGCTGAAGCGGCGGACGCCCCAGAACATCGTCATCGGCGGTGCGGCAGGCGCCTTTCCGCCCGTGATCGGCTGGGCGGCGGCGACGGGCCATGCGCCGTGGCAGGCGTGGCTGCTGTTTCTCATCATCTTCCTGTGGACCCCGCCGCACAGCTGGGCGCTGGCGCTGTATTCGGCCGGCGATTACGCCAAGGCGGGCATTCCGATGATGCCGGTGGCCAAGGGCGCCAAGTCCACGCGGTTGCAGATCCTGCTCTACACCCTGGTCTTCGTGCCGGTCGCCATCGCCCCCGCCTTCGCGGGTCTGGGCGGGATCATCTATCTGGTCGTGTCGGTCGCGGGCGGCCTGGGCTTCCTCGGCTTGGCGGTGCGCCTTTATCGCTCGCGCGCGGGCGACGAGCCGGACAAGGCCGAGGCCGTGGGACGCGAGGCCGCATTGTATGACGTCAAGGTCCAGGCCAAACCGGCGCG
This sequence comes from Brevundimonas sp. UBA7838, assembly GCF_002500885.1. Lineage (NCBI taxonomy): Bacteria > Pseudomonadati > Pseudomonadota > Alphaproteobacteria > Caulobacterales > Caulobacteraceae > Brevundimonas > Brevundimonas sp. UBA7838. The sequence goes on along the minus strand of NZ_DLTK01000151.1, from coordinate 1,856 downwards.
GGACCTGTTCGCCTTTTCCATCCTCTATCTGATGGCGCTGTTTTCGGCGCTGCTGGTCGAGGCCCTGTCCGGTCTGGGAGCGTAAAACCATGCGTCTGACGCCTGAGGAACTTCGCGCGCGCAAGCGTCGCAATGTCTGGATCGCCTCGGCGCTGGTGGCCTTCATCGTGCTGGTGTTCGCCACCACGGTGCTGCGCCTACAACAGAACCAGGCGGCCGAGCGCGCGCTGGCGACGGCGGTGGAGACCTCCCAGCCATGAAGGCGGGCCGCAAGAATCTGATCGCCATCATCTGCGTCTTCGGCGTGATGGGCATGACCGGGGCGGCGTTCGCGGCGGTGCCGCTCTATCGAATGTTCTGTCAGGTCACGGGCTTTGGCGGCACGACGATGAAGGCCGACAAGGCCTCCGACACCGTGCTGGACGAGACGGTGCTGGTGCGGTTCGACACCAATGTGCGCGGCGTGCCGATGACCTTCCGCGCCGAGCAATCGACCCAGCGGGTGCGGATCGGCGAGACGGGCCTGGCCTATTTCGATGTGACCAACACCTCGGACAAGCCGATCCAGGTGCGCGCCAGCTACAATGTCTCGCCCGAGCAGACGGGGCCGTATTTCCAGAAGCTGCAATGCTTCTGCTTCACCGACCAGACGCTGGCGGCGGGCGAGACGCGCCAGTTCCCGGTCCAGTATTTCATCGCCCCCGAACTGGCCACGGACCGTGAGGCCAAGGGCGCGCGCGACATCACCCTGAGCTACACCTTCTACCCCTCCGTGGACGCGCCCAAGGCGTGACTTTGAAGCCGGGCGTGGACTTTCCCGGCGTCGGCTGCGGCCTGGTGATCCAGCGCGCCGACGGGCGGGTCTTGCTGTGCAAACGGCTGAAGGCGCCCGAGGCCGGGTTCTGGAACATCGTCGGCGGCAAGGTCGACCTGATGGAGCGCTCCATCGACGCCGCGCGGCGCGAAGCCGAGGAGGAGAGCGGGCTGAAGATCGGCGCGGTCGATTTCCTGTGCCTGGCCGAAGAGATCATTCCGGCCGACGGCCAGCACTGGGTGTCCCTGATCTATGTCACCCGGGACTTCACCGGCGAGCCGACGCTGACCGAGCCGGACAAGCTGTCGGAGATCGGCTGGTTCGCGCTGGACGACCTTCCCCAGCCGCTGTCGGCCTTTTCAGCGAAGGCGTTCGCGGCGATGAACGGCTGATCACACGGCGCCGTTCGCGTCGGCGTGCGTTTCATCTCCAGGTGCATGCTGCACGCGGAGACGGAGACGGGATTTGCGCGGTCTGGATTTCACCAACTGGCACAGTCTGCTGCTGACCCTGGTCGGGCTGGCGCTCGTGACTTTGATCGGCATGGGCATCCGGCTGGTGATGATGTTCACCATCCAGCAGCGGCGCGAGCGGATGAACCGCCAGATCAACGAACGGCTGAAGACCCTTATCTCCGCCTACAAGGTGCTGGGCGGATCTTTCACCGGCGACCTGACCGTCGATCCGACGCACAAGCGCGACCTGAGCCGCCGCAACGTCTCGCAAGGCGAGGCGGGACTGGATCTCAGCGCCGAGGCGACGGCGGGGTCGGACCGGACCCGGCGTATCCGTGACGCGGTCGAGGCCAGTCTTGCGGATATCATCCTGCTGGGCACCGAGGACCAGGTGCGGCTGGCGCAGCAGGCGGCGCGCGAACTGGTCGCCGGGCGGCCGGTGCGGACGCATGATCTGGTCGTTTCGCTGCGCGACTTCATCCGCCAGGCGCTGGACCTGGCGCCCGTGCCGACCGGACCGGACATTCCGTTGCGAGGCCCGACGCGCCCGCCCTCGACCGGAGGCCGCGGCTCAGGCGCCAGGTCCA
>NZ_DLTK01000045.1:0-21268 GCF_002500885.1 Brevundimonas sp. UBA7838 | reverse complement strand
GCGCGCTTCGGCGCCGCCCCGGGCGAATGGCATTCCGGCGTCGCCCCGCCGCGCCGCCGTCAGGTGTGGGAGGCGGTCGTCGCCGGGCGCTGCAACATCGTGGTCGGCGCGCGCTCGGCCCTGTTTCTGCCGTTCGTGAACCTGCGCCTGATCGTGGTGGACGAGGAGCACGACGGCTCGTTCAAACAGGAGGAAGGCCTGGTCTATCACGGCCGCGACCTGGCGGTGGCGCGGGCGCGGATCGAGGGGGCGGCGGTGGTCCTGGCCTCGGCGACGCCGTCTCTGGAGACGCTGTGGAATGCCCAGAGCGGGCGTTACGACTGGCTGAAGCTGGGCGCGCGGCACGGGACGGCGGTCCTGCCGGACATCGCCCTGCTGGACCTGCGTCAGACTACACCCGATCCGCAGACCTGGCTGTCGCAGCCGCTGCGCCTAGCTATTGGCGAAACCTTGCTGCGGGGTGAGCAGACCCTGCTGTTCCTGAACCGGCGCGGCTATGCGCCCGTGGTCCTGTGCCGCGCCTGCGGCCATCGGCTGACGGCGCCGGACACCGACAGCTGGCTGGTCGAGCATCGCTACACCGGGCGGCTGGTCTGTCACCTGACCGGCTTCTCCATGGCGCGGCCCAAACTGTGTCCCTCGTGCGGGGCCGAGGATTCGCTGGTCTCGGTCGGGCCAGGGGTTGAGCGGGTCGAGGAAGAGGTGCGCCAGCTGTTTCCTGAGGCGCGCACGGCGGTATTCAGTTCCGACACGGCACCGGACGCCCGGTCGGCCCGCGCCTTGATCCAGAAGATGACGGACGGGGAGATCGACATTCTGGTGGCGACGCAGGCCGCGGCCAAGGGCCACAACTTCCCGCGCCTGACGCTGGTGGGCGTAGTGGATGCGGACCTCGGCCTGCGCGGCGGCGATTTGCGCGCGGCCGAGCGGACCTATCAGCTTTTGGCCCAGGCGACCGGGCGAGCGGGGCGTGCGGATCGACCGGGGCGGGCGCTGCTTCAGACCTGGACGCCCGAGCACCCGGTGCTGATGGCGCTGGCGGCCGGTGATCGCGACGCCTTCGTCGAGGCGGAAATGGCCGAGCGCGAAGCCGCGTCCCTGCCGCCCTATGGCAGGCTGGCGGCGATCATCCTGTCCAGTGAGAATGCGGCCGCCGTCGAGAAGACGGCGAACGACCTGGCCCAGGCCATTCCCAACGCCGAGCGGCTGGAGGTCTATGGCCCCGCTGATGCGCCGCTCGCCCTGGTGCGGGGACGCCGGCGCAAACGGCTGCTGGTGCGAGCCGATCGGGACGTGAACCTCCAGGCCTTCCTGCGGGCCTGGCTGCAGCGGGTGAAGGTGCCGGGCTCCGTCCGCCTGACGGTGGACGTGGACCCCTATTCGTTCCTCTAGAGGCGGAAGTCAGACCGCCATGACGGTGCCGAGCAGCAGGCGGGCGCCGGCGCGGCCCAAGGTGGCGTTGGTCGCCGCCTGAAGCTGGGCCGACAGCTGGTCGATGTCGGGCACCACGCCGGGACGCAGGCCGTTGGCGAAGCGCTGGGCGGCGGTGTTGTAGGCGGCGCGCAGGCGAGGCGCGGACTGTTGGGCGCGCGTGCGCAGGGCCGCATCGGGCACATCGACGCCGGTTTCGATGGTCAGCACGCCCCGACGTCCGTTCGCCTGAAGGATCGAGGCGGTGATGACTGGCAGCCGGATATAGGTGTCGGCCGACGGCGCCGCGCCGCCGCTCGAAGCGCGGGCGGAGGTTGAGGCGGCGGCCGTTGCGACGACGGCGAGACCGAGAAGAGCGCGGCGTTCCATGGCGAGGTCTCTACCGGCCAGGACTTAAGAAACTGCTGAGCGCGGATCGCATAAGGATATCTTTATGTGTTTGTTGATACTCGACGCGCGCCGGGCTATGAGGGCCCAAACTCATTGCGGCCGGGAGCCCAAGCCATGACCGACTACATCGTTCGCGACATCACCCTGGCCGATTGGGGCAACAAGGAAATCGAGATCGCTGAAACCGAAATGCCGGGCCTGATGTCCCTGCGTGACGAGTTCGGCGCCAGCCAGCCGCTGAAGGGCGCCCGCATCGCCGGCAGCCTGCACATGACGATCCAGACGGCGGTCCTGATCCAGACGCTGGAAGCCCTGGGCGCCGAAGTGCGCTGGGCCTCGTGCAACATCTTCTCGACCCAGGACCACGCCGCCGCCGCCATCGCCGCCAACGGCACCCCGGTGTTCGCCACCAAGGGCGAGACGCTGGAAGAATACTGGGACTACGCGCACAAGATCTTCGAATGGGCCGACGGCGGCTATCCGAACCTGATCCTGGACGACGGCGGCGACGCGACCCTGCTGTGCGTGCTGGGCCCCAAGGCCGAGAAGGACATCTCGGTCCTGGCCAATCCCCAGAACGAAGAAGAAGAGGCCCTCTTCAAGGTCATGAAGCGCTATCTGGCTGAGAAGCCCGGCTTCTATTCGGCCATCCGCGACGCCATCGGCGGCGTGTCGGAAGAGACGACCACGGGCGTGCACCGCCTGTATCAGATGGCCGAAAAGGGCGAGCTGCCCTTCCCCGCCATCAACGTCAACGACAGCGTCACCAAGTCCAAGTTCGACAACCTGTACGGCTGCCGGGAATCGCTGGTCGACGCGATCCGTCGTGGCACCGACGTCATGCTGTCGGGCAAGGTCGCGGTGGTCTGCGGCTACGGCGACGTGGGCAAGGGCTCGGCCGCCTCGCTGCGCCAAGGCGGCGCCCGCGTGATCGTGACCGAGATCGACCCGATCTGCGCCCTGCAGGCCGCGATGGAAGGCTATGAGGTCCAGACGCTGGACGACACCGCCGGCCGCGCCGACATCTATGTGACGACGACCGGCAACAAGGACGTCATCACCGTCGACCACATGCGGCAGATGAAGAACAACGCCATCGTCTGCAACATCGGCCACTTCGACTCGGAGATTCAGGTTGCCGGCCTGAAGAACTTCAAGTGGGACGAGATCAAGCCGCAGGTCCACCACGTCGAGTTCCCGGACGGCAAGAAGATCATCCTGCTGTCGGAAGGCCGCCTGGTGAACCTGGGCAACGCCACGGGCCACCCCAGCTTCGTGATGTCGGCGTCCTTCACCAACCAGACGCTGGCCCAGATCGAACTGTGGACCAACGCCGACAAGTACGAGAACAAGGTCTACACCCTGCCCAAGCACCTGGACGAGAAGGTCGCCATGCTGCACCTGGCCAAGCTGGGCGCCAAGCTGACCGTCCTGACCAAGGACCAGGCCGATTACATCAACGTGCCGGTCGAAGGCCCGTTCAAGGCGGATCACTACCGTTACTAAGCTCTCCCCGAGGCTGGAACCGCGAGGTTCCAAGTGACGAGGGCGTCTTCGGACGCCCTCGTCGACGTCCTTGTGGTCGGGGCCGGCGCGGCCGGGATGATGGCCGCCATCGAGGCCGGGCGACGCGGGCGGCGGGTCAGGGTCGTGGACCATGCCGACCGGCCCGGCGAGAAGATCCGCATCTCGGGCGGCGGGCGCTGCAACTTCACCAATCTGGGCTGCGGGCCGGCGAACTTCCTGGGCGAGAACCCCCGGTTCGCGACCTCGGCCCTGCGCCGCTACACCCAGCACGACTTCGTCAAGCGCATCGATAGGGCCGGGATCGCCTGGCACGAGAAGACCCAAAACGGGCGCTCTCTGGGCCAGCTGTTCTGCGACGACAGCGCCAAGCAGATCGTCCGTATGCTGACCGACGACATGGCGGCGGGGGGCGTGACCCTGAGCCTGAAGACCGGCGTGACGCGGATCGAGCGATCCGGCGAGGGCTTCACGGCGATCCTGTCGGATGGATCGCAGGTCACGGCGGCGTCGCTGGTCGTGGCGACGGGCGGCAAGTCGATCCCCAAGATGGGGGCGACCGGCTGGGCCTATGAGGTCGCGCGCCAGTTCGACATTCGCGTCACCGAGACCCGACCGGCCCTGGTGCCGCTGACCTTCGAGGCCGGGCTGCTTGAGACGCTGACGCCGCTGGCGGGCGTGGCGGTCGACGCCTCGGTCGCCTCGGCGCCCGAAGGGGCCAACGCGCGCAAGGCCAGCTTCAACGAGGCGATGCTGTTCACGCATCGCGGTCTGTCGGGTCCGGCCATTCTTCAGATCAGCTCCTACTGGCGCGAGGGCGAGGCGGTGGTGGCCTCGATGGCGCCCGGCCGCGACGTGTTCGAGGAGTTGAAGGCGGCCAAGGCGTCGAACGGCAAACAGGCGGTGCACACCGCGCTGGGCCATATCGTGCCGCGCCGTCTGGCCGAGAGCCTGTGCCAGCGCGAAGGGGCGTCGGGCAATCTGGCGGACCTGTCGGACAAGGTGCTGCGGCGGCTGGATCAGGCGGTCAACGCCTGGGCGGTCAAGCCCGTGGGGTCCGAAGGTTACAGGACCGCCGAGGTGACGCTGGGCGGGGTCGATACGGCCGCGCTGGACCAGCAGACGATGCAGACCAAGGCGGTTCCGGGCCTATATTTCATTGGCGAGGCGGTGGACGTGACCGGCTGGCTGGGCGGCTATAATTTCCAGTGGGCCTGGTCGTCGGGCTGGGCCGCTGGGCAGGTCTGCTAGAGTTTTTGAGGTGCAATCTGTGCACTTTAGCCGGCGGGTCCGCCGACAAAAACACCGTCTAATTCGTCTAATCTGTCTATTTCGGTGCGCGTTCTGGCGGCGCGCGAAGATGTCAAAGACCGGGCGCCATTCTAACCCGGTCCAGGGCCATGAGAGGCGAAGGGTCGCTGGTCGGTCGTAAGCCGTGGTAAAATCTCGCAATCGTCGTCGCTAATAGGATGGCGGGGACGGCCGAAGCCCCCTGCGGCCCCGCGACGCATGGCGGCGGGCTGCGACGGCGCCTAGCTTGAAGAGGCGGAACGGGCCCCTCTGGCGTTCTCGCGGTCTGGCGTCCCCCTTCCTTGCGCCGGATCGTGCGACGCGATGTCGGACCGCAAGGGCGTGTCGATGCGGCGAAGCTTTCCCCTCCTGGCCTGTCGCATCGACCGCCCATTCTTTTTCGATCGGAGCCCGACATGCCCCTTCTGATGTGCCCCAACGACAACGCCGCCATGCAGACGCTGGAGCGCAACGGCGTCCAGTTTGACATGTGCCCCGACTGCCGGGGCGTCTGGCTGGATCGCGGCGAGCTGGAAAAGCTGATGGCCGCCGCCGTCGAGGAGGGTCGCGCCACAGCCCCGGTCGCGCCCCCGCCGCAGGCCTATGCGCCGTCGCCGCAGCCTCAGCCCTATGCCCAGCCCCCAGCCCAACCCTGGGGCGGCGGGGCGTCACAGCCGTATCGCGGCGACGATCGAGGCTACCGGGGCGACAAATATCGCGACGACCGGCATCGCGACGACGACTATCGCTACAAGAAAAAGAAGCGCGACAGCATCTTCGACATCTTCGACTGAGGTCGGCTAGGCCGCCAGACCCGCTTGCTGCATCAGGCCTCTCAACGCCGCGACGTTTTGCGGCGCGGCGGTCAGGGCGGTGCGGACGTCGGGCGAGCGCAGCAGCTTGATGGCCTCGGCCCGCGCGCGGTCGGCCACGGGGCCCAGCGGGCCGGCTTCACCGGTGGCCAGTTTCAGCAGGGCCGTCAGCTTTTGAGGCGCAGCCGCCTGGGCGCGGACGATCTGGGCGACCAGATGGGCGTCGGCCTCCAGATTGGCCCCGACCGCGCCGATGGCTTCCATGATCTGGGTCTGGTCGTGATCGGCCAGATGCGCGGCCTGAACCGAGCGTTGAAGCCGCGCCAGGGTCGCGAGTTTGTGCGAGGCGCTGGGGCCGCCCGGAACGGACTGGCGGATCTCGGTTTCGAAACGCAGCGAGCCGATACAGGCGCTGAGCCACCGCGCGGCGGCGCGTTTGTTCGCCCCGCCGGTCACGTTCTCGCACAGGCGGGTCAGCTGCTCGGCCTCGGCCAAGACCGTCGGGCAGGGGTTAACGTAGGCGCCGACGAAATCGGCCGTGACCAGGCTCTTGGAGCGTTCGACGAAGGCGGTCTGGACCTCTTCCAGCGTCAGCAGACGACCGGCCGAGGCGGTCAGGGCCATGGCCAGCAGACGCAGGATGTCGATCTCTCCGACCGGATCATGGGGCCGAAGGCGGCGCTGGCTGGTCAGTTCGCGGGTGACAAGGCGAGCCAAGGACGCGGCCAGAAGCGGAAACTCACCCGAGGCCAGATGCAGACCTAGGCGCGCGGCCGGTCCCTCGACCTGGGGCATCATCAGGGCGAGGCGCGGGTCCATCCGCAACAGGGCGTCCATCTCGTCCGGCGCGACCATGCGCACGATGGCCGCCAGATTGGCGCCCTGGTCCAAGGACGGGCCCAAGATCTCGGTCAGGTTGGTCCGCACGGCCAGCATTTCGGCGACAATCTGCTCGACCACCACGACGACCAGGGCGCGCGGGGGGCCGTCGGCGGGCGCGGCGTCCATCAAATCCATCAGCACGGTCAGGCGATCACGGGCGCCGCGCCGATCCTTCAGCGCGCCGGCGACGACGCCGCCCATGCGCAGCGCCCGATCCGGCGCGCCGGTCAGCCGATGCGCCAGATCGGCGATGGAGCGGTCGTCCAGAGCGGGGAACAGGCCGTCGCGTCCGGCCTTGCGCAGGCGGGCCATCGCCTGTTCGGTCAGCTTTTGATAGTGGCGCACGACCCCGTGCACCTCCTGGCCCGTGGCCTGGCTTTCGGGGACCGCGACCTTCTGGATGGCGTGCTGAAGCTCGACCCCGGCCGCCTCGAGCCGTTCGGCCACATCGGGCCGATGCAGCAGTTCGAAGGCGGTCACGCCCTCGCGTTTCAGCCAGTCCTCCAGCACCCGGCCGATCAGGGCGCGGGCATGGGGCGAGTAGAGTTCGGCCGGACTGCTGCAGGCCGGCGGGACCGCCTTTTCGGCGACCTTCTTCTTTCGCTCCTCCGGCGCGCCAAGCGTCAGGATGGTCAGGGAGCTGAACTCCATCGTCTCGGGGTCCAGCGTCTCCTTGGTCACGCGCGAGGCGATGGCGAGACGATCCCGAAGCTGTTCCTCGGCGGTCTCGATGGCGTGTTTGCGGTCTTCGGTCGCGATCAGCAGCGTCCACGACGACGGGGCGCTCTTGCGGACATAGACTTCGTAATGGATCGGACCCGCCATGGGCCGATCCTGCATCCCAAGCCTTTAAGGCGAGGTTTTCGAAGCCGGAATGTTTCTGCGCACGCCGGAGCGACGGTGCGAGCGCGTTGAATCGAGGCGGCGCCGTGACCATCTGACTGTCACCAAACCGCTTTCGGGTTGCAGGCGATTTTCATTCGGCCCGAAACGCTCTAGCCCTAATGTGACCGAGATCGAACGGTTACGCTTGCTGTGCGTTCTTGCTCGCGGGAACGTAAAGTTCAGGAGAAGACACCCTTGGCCAATATCACTCTGGTCGATGACGACGAGAACATCGTGGCGTCCGTTTCGCTGGCGCTGGAAAGCCATGGCCACAAGATCACCGCCTATCACGACGGGGCCTCGGGTCTGGCCGCGCTGGAATCCTCGCCGCCCGATCTGGCGATCCTGGACGTGAAGATGCCGCGCATGGACGGGATGGAGGTGCTGCGTCGCCTGCGCCAGACCTCGCAGATCCCGGTGATCATGCTGACGTCCAAGGACGAGGAGATCGACGAGATCCTGGGCTTCAACCTGGGCGCCGACGACTATATCCACAAACCCTTCAGCCAGCGTCTGCTGATCGAGCGGGTCAAGGCGCTGCTGCGCCGCACGGGCGCCGACGGCGGCGAACCGGAATCGGCCGCCGAAGTCTCGGGCCGGGCGATCAAGCGCGGCAAGCTGTCGATGGACCCGGCGCGCCACGAGTCGACCTGGGACGGCAAGCCCGTCAAGCTGACGGTGACCGAGTTCCTGCTGCTGCAGGCCCTGGCGCAGCGTCCCGGCTTCGTGAAGAGCCGCGACAATCTGATGGACGCCGCCTACGACGATCAGGTCTATGTCGACGACCGCACCATCGACAGCCACGTGAAGCGAATGCGCAAGAAGTTCCGCGCCGTGGACAATGAGTTCGACGCGATCGAGACCCTGTATGGCGTCGGCTACCGCTACCGCGAGAGCTGAACCGGGCGGGCGCGAGCCCGACGAGGAGCCCCAGCGCCGGCCGTTGTTCCGCTTCGGCGGATCGCGGCTGGGCGGCTTCATCCTGGTGCTCAATCTGCTCAGCCTGCTGATCCTGTTCGGCGGGGCGCTGGCGATCAATGAATGGCGTCCGGGCCTGATCGAGGCGCGTCAGGAATCGCTGACGGTCCAAGCCGAACTGCTGGCCAATGTGTTGCGCGAAGAAGGCGTGACGCGAGGCGAACCGACGCCTGAACTGGACCCCATCCGCGCGTCGATCTGGCTGACCGACCGATTCATCCCGGCGGGCCAGCGGGTGCGACTGTATGATGTGAACGGCCTGTTGCTGGTCGACAGCTATCAGGTGACCGAGGCCATCGGGGGGCGGCCCCTGCCCGACGCGCAACCGGCGGGGACGGCGACCGAGGACGCCGCCAAGGCCAATCTGCTGTCCGAACGCCGGGTCGCCCGCGCCGACAGCGAACTGGCGGCGGAGGTGGCGGCGGCGCTGGACGGCTCGCCCCAATCGACCCTGCGTCGCAACGAATCCGGCGACCGTGTCGTCTCCGTCTCCATTCCCGTGCGCCATGTGCGTCAGGTGCTGGGCGTGCTGACCGTCGAATCCGGGGACGTGGACGAAATCCTGGGCGCTCAGCGGCAGGCGCTGTTCCCGTTCGCCCTGGTGGCGCTGGGGGTCAATCTCCTGGGATCGCTGCTGCTGCATCTGTTCGTGGCGCGGCCGATCATGCGGCTGTCGGCGGCGGCGGATCAGGTGAAGCTGCAACGCGCGCGGGCCATCTCCTTGCCGGACCTTGAGGATCGCAAGGACGAGATCGGCGATCTGGCGCGGTCCTTGGAGTCCATGACCGACACCCTGTCGACGCGGATGGACGCCATCGAACGGTTCGCGGCCGATGTGTCCCACGAGATCAAGAACCCCCTGACCTCGATCCGTTCGGCGCTGGAAACCCTGCCGCTGGTCAAGACCGATGCGCACCGTGAGAAGCTGACAGCGCTGTTGCAGCAGGACGTGCGTCGGCTGGACCGGCTGATCACCGACATCTCCAACGCCTCGCGGCTGGATGCGGAGCTGTCGCGCGATCGGCCGCGGCCGGTCGATCTGAACCGGCTGCTGGTCGATATCGTCGGCGTCTATGAGACGACGGCCAAGCCCGGCGATATTCCGGTCGTGCTGACGGCGCCCGAACAGGCCCTGCGCGTCATGGGGCGCGACGGACCGCTGGGACAGGTGTTCCGCAACCTGATCGACAACGCCCGCTCGTTCAGCCCCCCAGGCGGCGTGGTGCGGGTGACGCTGGAGGACATCGGGGACGATCTGCCGATCCGGGTCCGGGTCGAGGACCAGGGGCCGGGCATTCCGGCCGAGAACCTGGAGACGGTGTTCGAGCGGTTCTACACTTCGCGGCCGAAGGGGGCGGTGTTCGGCTCCAACTCGGGCCTGGGCCTGTCCATCGTGCGTCAGATCGTCGAGGCGCATGGCGGTCGTGTCCACGCCGAAAACAAGTCCGAAGGCGGGGCGCGGTTCGAGATCGTCTTCCCGGCGGTCGGCCGCTGGTCGTGACCCCGGGCCAGCCAGTCCACGCCACCACCGTCGCCGTGCGCCGACGTGGGGCCTGGCAGGGGGTGATGATCCTGGGCCCGTCGGGCGCGGGCAAGAGCGATCTGGCGCTGCGGCTGATCGCGCGCGACTGGCGGCTGGTCAGCGACGACTACACCCAGGTCTGGGCCTCAGACGGAGCCGTTCATGCGTCGGCGCCGGCCTCCATCGCGGGTCGGATCGAGGTGCGCGGCCTCGGAATCGTGGCCGCCAGAACACGCCCGGTCTGTCGCGTGGCGCTGGCCGTCGCCTGTGTGGCGGAAGGCGTCGAACGGCTTCCGGAGCCGCAGACACGGGCTTTCGCGGGGGTGGACCTGCCCCTCTTGGCGCTGGACCCCAGACCCGCCTCGGCCGTCGATGTGGTCGCAGCGGCGTTGGAGACGCTTTGAAACCCCGAAAGACGGGTCTATGACACGCCCCTTGCGGTCCATAGAGGGCGGCGTCCGGCCTCCCTTGCCGGGCGGGGGAATGCCTGGGACGGTTCGGGGCGGGATGCGAGTGAAGTCCTCATGATCGGTCTGGTGATCGTCACCCACGGCGGGTTGGCGTCCGAGTTTCTCTCCGCCATGGAGCATGTGGTCGGCCCGCAGCGCGGCGTCGCGGCCATCTGCATCGGGCCTGACGACGACATGGAGCGTCGGCGTCGCGACATCGTCGATGCGGCCGCGGCCGTGGACGACGGCGAAGGGGTCATCCTGCTGACCGACATGTTCGGCGGTACGCCGTCGAACCTGGCCATCTCGGTGATGGAACAGACGCGCGCCGAGGTCATCGCCGGGCTGAACCTGCCCATGCTGATCAAACTGGCCAGCGTGCGCGGGCGCGAGACGCTGGAATCCTGCGTGGCCCATGCGCAGGACGCGGGGCGCAAATACATCTCCGTCGCGTCCTGGGTGCTCGCAGGCGAAAAATGACCGTCACCGCGACCCTGAACATCTGCAATACGCGCGGCCTGCACGCCCGCGCCTCGGCCAAGTTCGTCAAACTGGCCTCGAGCTTCGAAAGCGAGATCCACGTCACCCGCGACGGCGTGACGGTGGACGCCCGCTCGATCATGGGCCTGCTGATGCTGGGCGCCGGCATCGGCTGCAGCATCGACGTCTCCGCCGAAGGCCCTGACGCCGAAGAGGCGATGGAAGCTTTGACCGACCTGGTCGCCCGGAAGTTCGACGAGGATCAGTAGGGCGTCGTCATCCCCGGATCTGGAACCGCTTGGATTTTTGACAGGTCCATTGCTGCGCGGGTGATTTGAAAACGCACCTACGAGACGGCGGGGATACAGATTTCGAAGCGGGATCCCAGGCGAGCGCCGGCCAAGTAACGCGCCGATCCGCCGTGGGCCTCGGCGATTGCGCGGACCGCCGCCAAACCAAGGCCGGTCCCGCCATTCTCGCCTGACCCGTGTTTGAAGGCGGTGAAAACGGATCGCGTCATGGCGTCGGGCAGGCCTGGACCGCTGTCCTCCACGGCGATGACGGCGAAGCGTTCATCGGCCCTCAAGCTGACCGAGACAGGGCCGTGATCGGCGTGGCGGCGCACGTTGTCGAGCAGAGCCAAGACAGCCTGCTGAATGCGGTCGCCGTCGCAAACGACCACAGTAGTCGGCGTCGTCCAGGTGATCGGATAGCCCTCCGCCTCGGCTTCAGCGTCGACCAGGGCGCGGACATCCTCCAATCGCTTACCCAGGTCCTGGGGCGTCAGGCGCAGTTGCAAACGACCGCTATCTGCCAAGCTGACGACACGCAAATCCTCGATGAGGCGGCCCAAGGCGTCGACCGGCTTGAGCAAAGTCAGGATCATCTCGCGGTCCAGCGGCAGGACGCCGTCGGCGGCCGCTTGGAGACGGCCTTTGACGATCGTGACGGGCGTTCGCAGTTCGTGCGCGATCGAGGCGTTCCACGTCGTCATGTCGGCGGCGAGCGTCTCAAGCCGCGCAGCCATCAGGTTGAAGTCGTCCACCAGGTCGGCGGTCTCGGAAAAAGACCGATCGCCAGCCATGGCGCGCGCCGACAGGTCGCCATCGGCGATCGCACGCGCGGCGCCGGACAAGGAGGTGAGAGGCATGACAAGGCGGCGGGCCAACTGCAGGCCGGCTACGGTCGCGCCGATCAGAGCCACGACTGCGGCTGACGCCAGAGCGACATAATCCACCGACTGCGGTCGCCAGGCCTGGGGCGAGGCCACCGCATCGGGATAATTTTCGAAGACCCACCCGTACAGGGCGAATGCGCCGGCGGCGCTAAGTCCAAGCACCCCCAGGATGACCAGAGCCGTGCGCACGGCGATGCGACGGCCAAGCGCGCGGGCGGCCCTCACGTCAGAACCTCGAGGCGATAACCCACGCCACGAACGCCGACGAGGACGCCGTCGGCGCCTGCGTTTCGTAACTTGAGCCGCAGCTTGCTGAGATGGCTGTCCACCGTGCGATCAAGCACCTCATCGCCTTTCAAGCAGGCGTCGGCCAGCTCGGCGCGAGAGAAGACCCGCATCGGATAGCGCGCCATGTGGGCCAGCATGCGGAACTCGGTCAGGGTCAGGGGCAGGCGCTGAGGTTTGTCCAGTCCGCACCACTGGACGATGTGCGCCTCCAGATCGATCTCGAGCGGACCCAGGCGGATCACGCCGCCTTGGCCCGAGCCGCCGCTGCGTCGCAGTATGGCGTGGGCACGCGCCACGACCTCGACCGGATTGAACGGTTTGACGACATAGTCGTCCGCGCCGATGCGCAACGCCTGGAGCTTGTCGATGTCCTGATCCAGAGCAGTGAGCATAATGACGGGCGTCTCGCCCCTACGCCTGAGTTCGCCCAGCACGCTCCAGCCATCGACACGCGGCATGCGCACGTCCAGCAGGACCAGATCGGGGCGAAGTGCGGCGTGCAGGTCCAGAGCGATCTGGCCATCCATGGCGCGGACGGTGCGAAACCCCTCGCGCACGAGATAGGCGTCAAGCACGGCGGCGATCTCGGGTTCGTCTTCGGCGATGATGACCAGGGCGCTCATTGGATCTCCACGACATCGCCCAGCGATGGACGGCGATCCAGACCAGATGGGGTGTCTCCACGATTTCTCCATCAAGTCCACACCCAGGCCCCACGGCACCGTGCGAAGCGGCCCCAAACCGAAACCGCCTCTGAGATCCAATGAAGTTAAGCGCCCACCAGATCTTCGTCGCCGCCATGACCGCCGTAAACGTCGCCGTGCTGGCCGCCTGTGGCGTGTTCATTCTGGCGATGCTGTGAAGCGCAGGGATCGGCATTGGGCGCGGGTTGCGGCGGCCGCGAGCCTGATCGCGCTCATCGCGGGGTGCGCGAAATCGGTCGAACCGCCTGCGCCGCCCCCGCCTCCGCCGCCTTCGATTCGGTTGGACGACAGTGTGGCGCAGATGGCGTCGGTCTATCTGGTCTTCATGCGGGATGTCGCCACATTCGAGGGCGGCTTCGTCGATGCGGAGGCGGTGCAGGCGGCATTGCAGCGCGGAGCGACTTCCAACGCCGAGCAGTTGGCGCGGGGTCTGGTGGCCTATGGAGCGGTGTTGGCGATGCAGTCGCCGGACTTCGTTGCGGGGGTGCGGGCCTATGCCGCCGATCCAGCGCAGCGACGCGAAATTCTGGATCGTCTGACGGCCGACCCCGCCTATGCCGTGACCTTGCCTGGCGCAGACGTGGCGGCCGGGCTGATCGCCGAGGTCATGGAGGAGGGCGCCGCAGCCGTCGAGGCCGCAGCGGATCGGGTGGAGGCGGATGCCTATACGATCCAGTCGCGTAGCGATCCGCGCCGTCGATGGGCGGGCCAACCCATCGCGGACCGACAGGGGCGGCTGGAGCGTGCGAAGGCCGCGTCCGCCGCAATGCAACTGGCGTCGGACGTCGAGAGCGAGACGCTGCTGAAGGTTGCCCACGCCGAACCCTCTCGGATCCCGACGTCGCCTCTGGCGGCTCCCTATAAACCGGCGGTGGCCCGGTCCCTGTCCGTCGCCGCTCGGGCGCTATTGGGCGAAAGCGTGAAAGATGATGGAATCGACGGTGTCCTGCAGGATCCGAACGCCACCTTCTGCCTGCAGATGTCCAAGCTGAACCTGTTCCAGTGTCTGGCCGCCGCCAAGCCCAGCTATGAAGACATGTTCTGCATCGGCCGACATGTCGTCAGGGACATGGCCGACTGCACGCGCACGGCGTTGAATGCCGTAGGATCTTGATGAAAGAGACGTGATCGAGGGCGACCGCCGCCGAGGGGCCGCTACAGCCCCAGCGCCCGTCGGATGTCGCGCCAGTCGATGTATTTGAAGTTCTGCGTGCCGACATCGTTGACGTCGTCCTGGATGACGACGAGGCCTTCGGGGAAGGAGCCGACCTGACCGCTGGCGGCCGCCAAGCCGTCGGTGCCGGTGACGCCATCGACCGCGCCGTCCACGATCTTGAACCGGCCCTTGTACTCCGGCGCCGGGCCGTCGATGCGCCAGACGGGGAAGGTGGAATCGCCTTGGCTGGAGGCGATCAGATAGCGGCCCGAGGGGTCGGTGATCGTGGTCAGGCCCTCGGCGTCGGCGACCAGAATGTCCTTGGCGATGGGCTGGATCAGTGTGCGGGCCGCGCCTGAGGCCGGGTTCAGGCCATAGCGCCACAGGCCGACGTTCTCCTCGTTGATATAGAGGGCGTCGGTCGCTTCGTCGGCGGCGCAGCCTTCGGAGATGGTTCCGATCTCGGCGCTGCGGACCAGACGCGCCGTGGGCTGGTTGGCGGCGTCCACGCCCAGGACGAACTGGCGCAGTTCGCCCTCGTGCCCGACCAGGATGGCGTGGACCTCGGCCCCGCGACGCGCAAAGCAGAAGCCGTAGGGTTCGATCACGTCGGTGGCGACGGCGCCCCAATAGCGCACGCCGTTCTGGCCGGTCCCGGCCGGGTCGAAGGTATAGAGGGAGATGCCGGTCTTGCCCGGCGTGCGGTCGCTGGCGCCCAGCACCACCTGCGGGCGGCCGCCGACCGACAGACCCTCGACCACATCGACGTTGTTCAGCAGGCCCTCGGGCAGGAACTGCAGGATCTGGCCGTCGAAGCCATAGATGTAGAGGCCGGACTTCTTGTCCGTGCCGGCGACGAAGCCGGGCGTTTGTTTGCCCATCACCATGACGGGCGCAGCGCTGGCCCAGACGGCGGGGTCGTCGGCCGCGTCCTGGCCCGCCGTGCCGACCGACGGGGTTTCCAACACGGCCTGGACCGACGCGCCGGGGCCGACGAAGCCCTCGCCCTCGCCCTGGAAATCGACTTCCGTCGTGGCGCAGGCCGCGAGCAGGGCGAAGACGGAAACGGCGGCGGTGAAACGGGCGGCGCGTCGGATCGGCGAAGTCATGGCAGGTTCCCGGGTGTGATTTCGTCACGTGATTTCGTCGGGGCCCAGATCAAGGTCGACCGCCGACAGGTCAACGGACTTATGGTGACGGTTTGAATGCGGTTCGATGACGCATGATCGGTGTCGGGACGGATCGTCGCGCAATTGTCCTGAAACCGCGAAATCGCCGTCGCCGAAACGTCGCTTTCGCGTCGCCAGTCCCCGCTATCGGGCCGCCCATCGGCAGAGGTGAAACGTCGCCCGCCGCTGGGGATCATCGAGATGAAAATCAAACTGCTCATGGGCGCCGCATTGGCCCCGCTCGCCTTCGCCGCTCCGGCATTCGCCGCCGACGAGATCGCGCCGCAGCAGACCGCCCAGACGCCGGTCACGGCGCTGGAAGAAGTCGTCGTCACCGGCGAGCCGGCCATGCGCAACCGCACCGACGACGTGGTGCCGACCCTGTCCTACGACCTGAACTATTTCCAGCGGTTCGAGCCGCTGACCGCCGGCGACGCCCTGAAGCGCGTGCCCTCGGTGACCTTCCTTTCGGACGTGCTGGAATCGGACGGCGTGCGGATGCGCGGTCTGGACTCGGCCTATACGCAGATCCTGATCAACGGCGAGCGGGTTCCCGGCGCCAACCTGGATCGCTCGTTCTTCGTGGACCGCATCCCCGCCGAACTGATCGAGCGGGTCGAAGTCGTCCGCTCTTCGTCGGCCAACCGCTCGGGCGACGCGGTCGCCGGCGCAATCAACATCGTGCTGCGTGACGCCCTGTCGCTGGACGCCGGCTATGTCCGCTTGGGCGCGCTGCACTGGGAAGACAGCGAATACGGTCAGTGGGGCGGAACCTACGGCGCCGTCTGGGGCGGCCAGGTCGGGCCGGGCCGCCTGCTGATCGGCGGCAACATCCAGGATCGCCGCAACCCGAAGCAGAAGTTCTCGGAACGCTATTCGGAGCCGAACGGCGAACTGACCAACACCGAGGCCCAGACCGACACCCGCGACGGCACCGACTATTCGGCCAACCTGTCGTATGAGATGCCGGTCGCCGGCGGCAATCTGGAACTGAGCGGCGTCTTCGTGCGCACCGACCGCGTCCAGGACGAAAGCTCGATCGAATACGACGAGGGCGACGTCAACGACGTGGCCAAGGTCAATGCGAACCCGCTCGACATCCTGACCGACAACTGGGCGGTCAACAGCCGTTACGAGCGCGAGATGCTGGGCGGCGAGACGACCTTCAAGCTCGGCTACGCCAGCATCGACGACGAACAGTTCGAGCAGGAAGAGGAACTGGACGTCGGCGACGAGGTGATCGAGGGCGAACGCACCCGCACCAACGTCAAGGACGAGGAAATCCAGGCCGCCATTGAGCACAAGATCAAGCTGGGCGGCGACATGGAGCTGGAATTCGGCGTCCAGTATTCGAAGAAGAACCGCGACAGCACGGTCTTCTCGGCCGATGCCGAAGTCGAGGACGAGCCGGTCTTCCGCGCCTTGCTCGACAGCGAGTACGGTGATTTCGAAGCCGTCGACGGCGGCATCAACTCGATCGAAGAGACCCGGATCGACCCCTACATCATGCTGTCGGGCGAGAACGGCGCGGCGAAGTGGGAGGCCGGCCTGCGTTACGAGACGACCGACTTCTCGATCACGGACGAGACCGTCGACGCCGCCGACCGCACCAACGACAAGGACTATGGCATCCTGCTGCCGTCCGCGAGCGTGCGCTTCAAACTGTCGGACAGCGACCGGATCACGGCCTCGGTGGCCCGCACCGTGCGCCGGCCGAACTTCGACTTCCTGTCGCCGGCCCTGCTGGAAGGCGAATACGGCGACAACGACTTCATCGGCAATCCCGACCTGGAGCCGGAAACGGCGTGGGGCGCGGACCTGGGCTTCGAGCGTCGTCTGGGCCGCCGCGGCGTGATCGGCGTCAACGCCTTCTATCGCGACATCACCGACCTGATCGAAATCACCAACACGGGTGAAGAGGCCCAGGACGAACCGGACGCCTTCCGCCTTACGGCCGAGAACGTCGGCGACGGCCAGGTCTGGGGCGTCGAGTTCGACCTGTCCACGCCGCTGGACTTCATCGGCATGGAGCACACGGGCGTCTTCGTGAACTATTCGTGGCTGGACAGTTCGGTCGACGACTTCCTGGGCGAGCGCCGCTTCAACTCGCAGTCGGACTATGTCTTCAACGTCGGCTTCACCCAGGACATCCCGACCTGGGGCGCGGCCTTCGGCGCCACCTATCGCAAACAGGGCGACGCCAAGAGCCGGATCGTCGGCGAAGAAGTCGTCACCTCGTACGGCGGCGACCTGGAAATCTTCATCGAGAAGCAGGTCGCCTCGAACGTGGTGATCCGCTTCACCGGTTCGAACCTGCTCGATTCTTCCAAGGACGAGGTGTTCGACAAGTTCAACACCATCGCCGACCAGATCGACCGTGACTACGACGAGTTCGAGATCGAATCCGAGAACGCCGGCCCGGTGTTCCAGCTGGTGGCGCGCATGGCCTTCTGAGGCCCAGCCTTTCCAGACGACGAAGGGGGCCGGGCGGCGACGTCCGGCCCTTTTGCGTGGCGGCGCCCCTCCAAAGGTCGCAATCGCGACCCCATATGCCGGCGGGGCGGTTGACCCCGGCGGGGCGTCTGCCTACAGCCCCGAGAGCCTGTATTCGCGGGGCCTCTCCTCCCGCGTGGAACGATCAGAGGACACCATGGCCGAAGCTTCCTACGACGTCGTCATCATCGGCGGAGGCCCTGGCGGCTATAACGCCGCGATCCGGGCGGGCCAGCTGGGCCTGAAAGTCGCCTGCGTGGAGATGCGTTCGACGCTGGGCGGCACCTGCCTGAACGTCGGCTGCATGCCGTCCAAGGCCCTGCTGCATGCGTCGGAACTGTGGAACGCCGCCAATACCGAATTCGCCAAGATCGGCATCGAGGTCCAGCCCAAGCTGCACCTGGACCAGATGCACAAGGCCAAGGACGACAGCGTCACCGCCCTGACCAAGGGGATCGAGTTCCTGTTCAAGAAGAACAAGGCCGACTGGATCAAGGGCAAGGGCAAGATCGTCGGTAAAGGCAAGGTCGAGGTGACCGCCGCCGACGGCTCGGTCCAGACGCTGGACGCCAAGAACATCGTCATCGCCACCGGCTCCGAGCCGACCCCTCTGCCCGGCGTCGCTTTCGAGGATGGCAAGGTCATCGATTCCACCGGCGCCCTGTCGCTGCCGGCCGTGCCCAAGAAGCTGATCGTCGTCGGCGCCGGCATCATCGGCCTGGAGCTGGGTTCCGTCTGGCGTCGTCTGGGCGCCGAGGTCACCGTGGTCGAGTTCCTGGACCGGATCACGCCCGGCATGGACACCGAGGTCGCCACCGCCTTCCAGCGCACCCTGACCAAACAGGGCATGAGCTTCAAACTGGGCGCCAAAGTCACCGGCGCCAAGCCGGGCAAGGACGGGGTGGAACTGACTGTCGAGCCGTCGGCCGGCGGCGCCGCCGAGACGATCAAGGGCGATGTGGTGCTGGTCGCCATCGGCCGTCGTCCGTACACGGACGGTCTGGGCCTGGAGAGCGTCGGCGTGACGCCGGACAAGCGCGGCTTCATCGACCATGACCACTTCAAGGTGGCGGATGGCGTCTGGGTGATCGGCGACGTGACCCACGGTCCGATGCTGGCGCACAAGGCGGAAGAGGACGCCGTCGCCGTGATCGACACCATCGCCGGCAAATACGGCCACGTCGATTATGCCCTGGTGCCCAGCGTCGTCTACACCTTCCCCGAAGTGGCCTGGGTCGGTCAGACCGAGGACCAGCTGAAGGCGGCCGGGGTTCAGTACAAGAAGGGCAAATTCCCCTTCACCGCCAACAGCCGCGCCAAGATCAATCACGAGACCGACGGCTTCGTGAAGGTTCTGGCCGACGCCGCGACCGACAAGGTGCTGGGCGTCCACATCATGGGCCCGCAGGCCGGCGAAATGATCCACGAGGCGGCCATCACCATGAGCTTCGGCGGCGCGTCGGAAGACATCGCCCGCACCTGCCACGCCCACCCGACCCGTTCGGAAGCCGTCCGTCAGGCGGCCATGGATGTCGAAGGCTGGATGATGCAGGCCTGATCCGAAACGGATCGAGACTTCAAGCAGGGCCCGGACGGCGACGTCCGGGCCTTCGTCAAATCAGGCCAGACCCTTCAGCCGATAAAGCGCCTCCAGCGCCTCGCGCGGGGTCAGGTCGTCGGGGTCGACGTCCCTAAGCGCCAGTTCCACGGGGGAGGGTCCACGCATCGGTTCCGGCTCGGCGACAGCGAACAGAGGCAGGTCGTCCAGGCGGGCGGCGGCGGCCTTTTCGCCTTCCAGCCGGTTCAGCACCGAGCGGGCGCGGGCGACGACGGAGGCGGGCACGCCGGCCAATTTCGCGACTTGGACGCCGTAGGAGCGATCGGCCGCGCCGGGCGCCGCTTCGTGCAGGAAGACCAGTTCGCCGTTCCACTCGCGCGCGACCATGGACAGGTTGCAGACGTGATCCAGCCGCGTCTCCAGCTGGGCCAGCTCGTGATAGTGGGTGGCGAACAGGGTGCGGGCGCGGTTGGTCTCGTGCAGGGCCTCGGCCGTGGCCCAGGCGATGGCCAGGCCGTCATAGGTGGCGGTGCCGCGCCCGATCTCGTCCAGAACGACGAAGCTGTGCGGCGTGGCCTGGGTCAGGATGGCGGCGGTCTCGACCATCTCCATCATGAAGGTGGAGCGGCCGCGCGCCAGGTCGTCGCCGGCGCCGACGCGACTGAACAGCCGATCCACCACGCCCAGCCGCATAGAGCGGGCGGGCACGAAGGCGCCGGCCTGAGCCAGGATCACCAGAAGCGCGTTCTGGCGCAGGAAGGTCGATTTACCGGCCATGTTCGGGCCGGTGACGATGGCCAGGCGCGATCCGTCCTGGCCCGACCCGTCCAGCCGGGCGTTGTTGGGGGTGTAGGGATCGCCGCCCGCCTTGACCGCAACCTCCACGACGGGGTGGCGGCCGGCCTCGACGCAGAAGGTCAGGGTGTCGTCCACGATGGGGCGGGTCGCGCCGACTTCCTGGGCCCATTCGGCGAGGGCGGCGTGGGCGTCCAGTTCGGCGAGCGCCTCGGCGACGGCCTGGAGCGGCTGGGCCAGGCGGGCGGCCTCGCGTCGCCAGCCCTCGAAGGTCTCGGCTTCGATGGCGAGCGCCCGGTGGCCGGCCTGGCTGATCTTGGCGTCCAACTCCGACAGTTCGACGGTGGTGAAGCGGACCTGGTTCGCCAGGGTCTGGCGATGGATGAAGGGGCTGTCGGGACCGGCGCGGAACAGGGGTTCCGCCGCCTTGGCCGAGGTTTCCAGGAAATAGCCGAGGACGGCGTTGTGCTTGATCTTGAACGGCACGCCGGACTCGGCGACGGCGCGGGCCTCCAGATCCGCGACGACGCGACGGCTGTCGTCGCGCAGGGTGCGGGCGGCGTCCAGTTCGGGGCGATAGTCGGGGCGCACATAGCCGCCGTCGCGCGCCAGATGGGACGGCTCGTCCACCAGGCCGTCGATCAGGTCGGCCTTGAGCCGCGAAACGTCGGGCGACAGGGTTAGGCGGTCCAGCGCCGAGGCGATGCGGCGCGGCTGGCCGGTCAGGGGATCGACCTGACCCACGAACAGACCGGCGACGCCCTCGGCGATCGACAGGCCGGTGCGCACGGCGGCCAGGTCGCGCGGGCCGCCCCGACCCAGCGCCAATCGTCCGACGGCGCGGGCGATGTCCGACGAGGCCTTCAGCGCGTCGCGCAGGTCGCGACGCAGGTCGCGGCGCTCCAAGAGCCATTCGACGGCGTCGAGCTGTTCGTTGATGGCCAGGGGATCGCGCAGGGGCCGGGCGATGCGTTCGGCCAGGGCCCGGGCGCCGCCCGAGGTGACGGTGCGGTCGATGCAGGCGAGCAGGCTGCCCTCACGCTCGCCGCGCTGGGTGCGGTCGATCTCAAGGCTGGCGCGGGTCGCAGGGTCGATGGCCAGAAAGCCGCTTTCGCCCAGACGGCGCGGCGGGGCCAGGGCAGGGACCTTGCCGGCCTGGGTCGTCTCCAGATAGGCGGCGATCAGACCCAGCGCCGAGACCTCGGCCTCCTCGAAGGCGCCGAAGCCGTCGAGCGCCGAGACGCCGTACAGCCGCTCGACGCGGGCGCGCGCGGCCTGGGGTTCG
>NZ_DLTK01000016.1:4094-5963 GCF_002500885.1 Brevundimonas sp. UBA7838 | reverse complement strand
GCCGACAGGGCCAGGGCGGCCGCTGCGCTGGAGGCCAGCACGAAAGTCTTCATACGCATAGGGGGGTATCCCTCCGCCTCTGTTATAGTAGGGGGCGGGTCTACCGCCTACGCGGGTCTTACCAGCCTTGCTGTATAAGGTCGAGGCGGAAACGTGACGGCATCGATCAGCAAAGGCGATACCGTGGCCTTGATGATACAGATGAATTTGGCGTCCACGCACAGAATAGTTAATCTCTAGCCGTTGATGCGTCACAATCTCCCGCAGCGAGACACTCTAACCTATGCGAGTGTCACGGCTCGATCTTTGGATCGACCATCTGCATCCCGAGCCACTCTCCTATCAGCGCCGGCTTGTCGGCCCCGTCGATCTCGACCGTCAGTTCGTGCTTAAGCAACCAGCGTCCGTCGCCCTTGTCGTCGGCCGATAAAAGCTTGAAGCGACCGCGAATGCGTGATCCCGCCGGCACCGGCGCCAGGAACCGCAGCTTGTCGAAACCGTAGTTCACGCCCATCCCGACGCCATCCAGCGGCGCCACGGCGTCATAGCTCATGGCTGAAGCGAGGCTCAGGGTCAGAAAGCCGTGCGCGATTGTCCCGCCGAATGGCGTGGCCTTGGCCGCCTCCGGATCGACATGGATGAACTGGTGGTCTTCGGTGCAATCGGCGAAGGCGTCGATCCGGGCCTGGGTGACGTCGAACCATTTCGACACGCCCACCTCCTCGCCGATCAGTCCCTGAAGCTCACTAGCCTTGGTCATCATACGTTTCCCTCAATGCGTTTGAGACGAGGTTGACCGACCCTTGTCACGAAGGAAAGACCTCAGCCGCCGAAGCGCCCCTCGATGATCTCGGCGTACAGCGTCGGATCGACGTTGCCGCCGGAAAGCACAATGGCCGTCGTCAGTCCTTTCGCCCTGACCTTTCCTGCAAGCAGGGCCGCGAGCGACACGGCGCCTCCGGGTTCGAGGACAATCCTGAGATGGCGGAAGGCGAACCGCATCGCTTCCGCGACCTCGGCGTCCAAGACAGTGATCGCCCCCGCCAGCCGCCGGTTGATCGGCCAGGTCAGCGCACCCGGCATCGGCGACATCAGGGCGTCGCAGATCGAGGGCGCGCCCTGTGGATGACCGACCCGCTCTCCGGCCGCCAGCGATCGCGCGGTGTCGTCGAACGCTTCGGGCTCGACCACGAAGACCTTCGTCGCGGGACTGCGTTCGGCCATGACCAGATTGATCCCGGCCATCAACCCGCCGCCGGACGCCCCGCATAGCAACTGGTCGAACGGCGCATCCGCCTGATCCAGCATTTCCAGCGCCGTCGTCCCCTGGCCCTCGATAATGAAGGGATCATCGAACGGCGGAACCAGGATCGAGCCGCGCTCGGCGGCGATGGCCGCTCCGATCGCCTCGCGGCTTTCAGTCCAGCGGTCGTAGAAGCGCACCTCGCCGCCGAAGCCGATCACGCCCTCGACTTTCACCCTGGGCGAATCCGACGGCATGACGATGATGGCCGGCGTCCCGACCATGGCGGCGGCGGCGGCCACCCCTTGGGCATGGTTCCCGGACGAGAAGGCGACGACGCCGCGCGATTTCTCCTCGTCGGTCAGTCGGCTGATGCGGTTGTAGGCGCCGCGAAACTTGAAGGCCCCAGCCCGTTGCAGGCTTTCCGCCTTCATAAGAACCCGCCCGCCGACCACCGCGTTCAGAGCCGGGCTTTCGAGCAGGGGCGTGCGCAGGGCGACCCCGTCGATCTGGCGGGCGGCGTCGAGGACGCCTTCATAGCTGGGCAGGTGCGTCGTCATATGCTCCCCTTAGCCCAATACGCAGCCGGGAGAGAACCATGAGCCTGATCCTCGCCATCGACCAGG
>NZ_DLTK01000016.1:2981-3943 GCF_002500885.1 Brevundimonas sp. UBA7838 | reverse complement strand
CTCGCCATCGACCAGGGCACGACCTCGACCCGCGCCATCGCCTTCGAGGTCGCGCCTCAAGCCGCGCGAAGCGCGGTAGGCGAAGAAAAAGGGGACCTGAGGCCCGTCGCGGTCAGCCAGATCGAGCTGGCCCAGCATTTCCCGAAGTCCGGCTGGGTCGAACATGACGCCGCCGAAATCTGGACCGCGACGCTCCAGACCTGTCGAGAGGTGGTGCGCAAGGCCGGCGGCGTCGCCCGCTTCAACGCCATCGGCATCACCAATCAGCGGGAAACGGCCGTAATCTGGGATGCAGCGACCGGCGAGCCGCTGCATCGCGCCATCGTCTGGCAGGATCGCCGCACCGCCGACGTCACCGCCCGCCTGACCGCCCAAGGCAACGAGCCGAGAGTCCAGACCGCCACCGGCCTGATCCTCGATCCCTATTTCTCGGCAACCAAGTTCGCTTGGCTCCTGGACGCTGTGCCCGGATCGCGCGAGCGGGCGGCGAAGGGCGAGGTCAAGCTGGGCACGATCGACGCCTGGTTGATCTGGAAGCTCACTGGCGGCCGGGTCCACGCCACCGATGCGACCAATGCATCACGCACGTCTCTGATGGATCTGAGGACGATCAAATGGCGTGACGACCTGTGCGATGTGTTCGATGTGCCGCGAGAGGCCCTACCCGACATCGTCCCTTGCGCAGGTGTGATCGGCGAGAGCGATCCTGCGCTGTTCGGCCAGCCTCTGCCCATTGCCGGATCGGCCGGAGACCAGCAGGCGGCCCTGGTGGGGCACGGGGCGCTGAAGGCCGGGGACGCCAAGATCACCTATGGCACCGGCGCTTTTCTGGTCGCCAATGTGGGCGCGGAGCCGGTGGCCTCGACACGGCGTCTGTTGGGCACGCTCGGCTATCAGGCCGATGGCCCGTCCGCCTATGCGCTGGAGGGGTCGATCTTCTCGGCCGGCTCGGCGATCCAGTG
>NZ_DLTK01000016.1:2402-2869 GCF_002500885.1 Brevundimonas sp. UBA7838 | reverse complement strand
CCGGCTCGGCGATCCAGTGGCTGAGGGACGGGGTCGGGCTGATCTCGGAATCGCGTCAGTCGGAGGCGATGGCGCAGACCCTCAAGGACAACGGCGGGGTCTATATGGTCCCGGGCTTCACGGGTCTGGGCGCACCATGGTGGGAACCAGAAGCGAGGGGGACCATCGTGGGGCTGACACGGGATTCCGGTCCGGCCCATTTCGTACGCGCCGCGCTGGAGGCCCTGGCCTATCAGACGCGCGACCTACTCGACGCCCTGGCCGCCGACGGCGCGCCGCCTCTGAAGACGCTGAAGGTGGACGGCGGCGTCACCGCCAACAGTTTCGCCATGCAGTTCGTCGCCGACATCTGCGAGGTCGAGGTGGAGCGTCCGGCCTTCCAGGAGATGACGGCCCTGGGCGCCGCGCGCCTGGCGGCCCTGGGCGTCGGCCTTTTGCCGGACTTGGAGGCGCGCCCGGCCGAGGCG
>NZ_DLTK01000016.1:1931-2193 GCF_002500885.1 Brevundimonas sp. UBA7838 | reverse complement strand
GAGGCGCGCCCGGCCGAGGCGCCCGCCTGCTGGAAACCACGCATGAAGGCGGACGAGCGCGAGCGTCTGCTTTCCGGCTGGCGTCGGGCCGTGAAGGCCGCCATCATCGCCGCGCCGGACCGGGCGTGAGATCCGGACGGCTTAAGGAAACGACGAGGACCGCCGCATGAACGACGCCGCCCCGCTGGACGCCCAGAGCGCCTTTTCCGGCACGCGCGAAGTCGATCCGCGCTATCGGCTCGACGAGGCGGCGCTGGACGCC
>NZ_DLTK01000016.1:1329-1756 GCF_002500885.1 Brevundimonas sp. UBA7838 | reverse complement strand
ACGAGGCGGCGCTGGACGCCTGGATGCGCGCCCACGTCTCGGGATACGCCGGCCCGCTGACGGTGCGACAGTTCAAGGGCGGCCAGTCGAACCCGACCTATGAGTTGGTGACGCCCTCGGCCGCCTATGTGCTGCGTCGCAAACCGCCCGGCGTCCTGTTGCCCAGCGCCCACGCCGTCGACCGCGAGTTTCAGGTCATCTCGGCTCTGGCCGCGCAAGGCTTCCCCGTCGCCAAGCCGCAGGCCCTATGCCTGGACGAAACCGTCATCGGCTCGATCTTCTATGTGATGGACAAGGTCGAGGGTCGGATCTTCTGGGATTTGAAACTGCCCGGCCTGACGCCCGCCGAGCGCCGCGCCGTCTACGAAGCCCAGACGGACACGTTGGCCCGTCTGCACGCCTTCGATCCGGCCGCCATCGGCCTGGG
>NZ_DLTK01000016.1:0-1255 GCF_002500885.1 Brevundimonas sp. UBA7838 | reverse complement strand
TCCGGCCGCCATCGGCCTGGGCGACTATGGCAAGGCCGGAAACTATTTCGCGCGTCAGGTCGGCCGCTGGACCAAACAGTACCATGCGTCGGAGACCGAGCCGGTTCCAGCAATGGACCGGCTGATCGCCTTCCTGCCCGAAAGCCTCCCGGCTGAGGGCCCCAGCCGCATCGTCCACGGCGACTTCCGTCTCGACAACATGATCCTGACGCCGGATCGAGCAGAGGTTCGCGCCGTGCTGGATTGGGAACTGTCGACCCTGGGCGATCCAATGGCGGACTTCTCCTATCTGCTGATCGCCTGGGCCATTCCGGCTTCGCTGCGCAACGGCCTCGCCGGCGCCGATCTGGAGGCCCTGGGCATCCCGTCCGTGGAGGAGACCGTCGAACGCTACGCCGCCGCGACAGGCATGCGGCCCGCCAACCTCGACTGGCTTTACGCCTATAATCTGTTCCGGCTAGCCGCCATCTGCCAAGGCATCGCCGGCCGCGTCCGCGACGGCACGGCCGCCAGCGCCCACGCCAAGACCATGGCCGCCCAGGTCGGTCCGCTCAGCGACGCGGCGTGGGCCTTTGCGAAGCAGGCAGGCGCCTAGTCCCTGACTGCGGCGCCCAGAATACGCTTGTCCGTCTTGGCTTGCACCAGCACCGCCACGGCCTCGCCGGGGCGGGCTGACGGCAGCGCGTAGAGCATCGGGCGACCGCGCCATTCGCCAAGGCGCGTCACGCCGCGCACGACGTTCATGTGTCGCACGGCCTGACCCCGGTTCTCGCCCTGACGGACCTCGACCACCTGAGGGCCGGGCGTATAGGTCACCGCCACCACCTCGGCGCCGCCGACCGGCGCGCGGCCGGAACCGACGCCGACGCCGGCTCCGCTCTCGCGGAATTCTATCTCCGGCGGCCAGGCCTGACGCACCGCCTCCTGACCGATGGCGGTTTCAAGCTCGACGCTGCGGGCCCCCGACACCTGACGTCGGCCATCGATCACGACCTGGGGCGTCGAGACGCCGCGCTGGCGCAGGGCGGCGCGATAGGCGCGCTGGCGCTGAACGAACTCAGGGCGGGCGAAGGTGTCGGTCCAGCCCAGATAGTCCCAGTAGTCGACGCCATAGGTCAGGGCGATGACGCCCGGCTGGGCCGCCGCCTTCTCCACCGCCGCATTGGCCTCGATGCAGCCGCCACAGCCCTGGGCGGTGAACAGTTCGACGACCACCGGCGGGCCGCTGGCCGTCGCATGGCGCGGCGCAAGCGGC
>NZ_DLTK01000068.1:0-20134 GCF_002500885.1 Brevundimonas sp. UBA7838 | reverse complement strand
ACAACGCCCTGGTCCGCCAGATTGCGGTTGCGTTGATAAGCCTGGCGCGCCACTTCAGTTTCGGCGGCCGCCGCGTCTGCGTCCGCGCGGAACGTCGCCGCTTCACCGCTGACGACGCTCGCCAGGGGCTGACCGATCCGGACCGACTGGCCCGGAGCTACGAGAACCCGCTCGACCCGCCCGCCGACGGACGCCGCCACAGCGGCGCGCGCGTCGACCATGGGCTCGACCCGCCCGGAGAGCCGGGTTTCGGCGCCCCCTCCCCGACCGACGCCGACCACGATCAGGTTGGCGGCCTGGGCCTGGGCCGCGCTCAGAGCGACGAAGCCTTCCGGCGCTTCGGCCTCGCCTTCGTGGCCGGCTTCGCCCTCGGCATGAGCGCCCTCTTCTTCAGCGTGACCCGCCTCACCCTCGGCGGCGGCTGGAGCGGCGTCCGGCCCGCGCGTGAGCAGGAACAGCCCGCCTCCGCCAAGCAGAACGACGGCGGCGGCGCCGCCGATCAGCAACGTCTTGTTGGATGTGCGCTTGCGCATCATTGGGCTCCTTGGAAGGGGGCGCGGCCGTCCTGGCGCGCGAGTTCAATCTCGGCCTGGACACGTGCAAGGCGTGCATCGACGGCCGAAGTCCGAGCTGAGATCAGGGCGGTGCGTGTGACCCGCAGTTCGAGCTGGGAGATCCTCCCGGCTTCGGTTCCAATCCGCGACAGACGGTAGGCTTCCTCAGCGGACGCCACCCCTGCATCGGCGGCGGAGACCCGGCTGACGGAGGCGGCAAGCCGCGCCCGCGCCGCGGCGCGATCGGCCTGGGCTTCCTGACGGGCTCCAAGAAGCCGCGCGTCCGCAGCCCGGAAGTCGGCCTGCGCCGCGTCTATGTTCCCGCGGTTGCGGTCGAACAGGGGCAGCGGCATGCTGACGCCGAAAGTCAACGCCGTCGCGTCCTCCATCTCGTATCGACGGACACCGACGCTGGCGTTGATGTCCGGGCGCGAGCGGATTCGCTCCACGTCGATCCGGCGTTCGGCGGCCGCGCGGTGAGCCTCGGCGACGCGAACGGTCGGCGCATCCGCCGGGGCCGCGAAGGTGGCGGCAGGCGCGAGGTCCAGCAGGCTGGCGTCGATGGTCGTCACCGGAGCCGCCAGCATGGCGACTGCGGTCAGTCGCGCGAAGGCCGCGTCGCGCTCCGCGACGGCCTCATCGCGCGAGGCACGCGCCGCAGCCGCTTCGCTTTCACCCTGGATGCCGCGCAGCAGTGGCTCACGGCCTTCTTCGACAAGAACGAGGGCGGCCCTCGCATCGGCGATGGTCAAGGTAAGGCTTTCCTCGGCGAGCACGGCCCGCCGTTGAGCGGCTTCCGCATCGGCATAGACCTGTGCGAGTCGTCCGGCGGCGTCGATGATGGCGAGGTCCCGTTGCAGCGCCGCGGTTCCGGCTTCCGCGCGGGCGACATTCACCCGCGCGGTTCGGCGTCCCCAGAGCTCAAGGTCCTGACTGATCGACAAGGTGGTTTCTGCGTTGGCGTAGCCTGAGAAGGGCCCCGTGCCGAACGCGTTTTCGGCGTCGAGAGCGATCGTCGGATTAGGCCTGACACGGGCCTGGCGGACACGCGCTTCAGCGGCGTCGGACAGGGCGCCGGCTTCAAGGGTGGCCGGGGTTTGATCGAGCTGGGCGAGCAGCTCGGCGAACGACGGAGCGGGGTCAGCCCAAGCGGGACTGGCCAGCACGGCCGCAAATGCGGCCAGCGCGCAGCCGACCGCGAAACGCGGCGGCCTGCGATGTGAGGGAGGCATGATTCATCTTCCAGAAATTTGACACGAGATCGCGCGCACGGCGGCGCAGACGTCGTGTCAGACTCTGGGCGGACGCTTCAGGCCGTCGGGCGAGATCGACGACGGAAAATCACTCGAGGGGAAGGCGTGAACCGGCCTTGCGTGGATTTGCATCGCGATGTCGTCGGCGACATCCGCACGGGCGGTTCCGTTGTGGTGGCAGTGGCCGTGGGTGCAGACTCCGTGCCCACCGCCAAGGTCGCCCTGGTCGCTATCGCCTGCATCCTGAGCGACAATGGCGTGAGCCGAGGTCGTCTCTGGGGCGCAGGTCGCGGCGTCAGCGATCGGGGCGACGAAAAACACGGCGGAGACCAGGGTCACCGCCAGTATCAGTCTTGCCCATGTCGCAATTGGCCACGCCATCGCGTGGTGGATACTTTCATTCGGGCGATCAAGCAATCTGTTACAGTGTTCGGGGGCTGCGACTGTTTCGAGTGACCACCAATCCGCGGTGAGGGAGAGGGAAAGTCGACATGCAAGGCCGAGAGTGGCGCGTCGTCGGCCATCTCGACCTATTCAGCAACGTCGAGCGATCTTTAAGCGAGCGCACGCTGATCGCGTCCGATTCTTTCGCTGCGTCTGCAGGTGGATCGAGATTGCAGAATGCGCAATCTTCACCTGAGTAGCGCTCCCGCTATCAGGTCGGGCCATCGTGAACCGGTCAGCCAGACCGCTCCGCCGGTCGCCGCGACGCCAGGCTCTGGGTAAGGTCGTTGCGCGCGCATAGCCAGAGCGAGCGGACGTTGGCGTCGCCTGCGCAGTGGCTTACCAGCAGTAAGCCGGCCAGGGCGTTGGCGAAGAAGCCCAGAGGGCCCAGTCCGGTGATGCCACGGGACGGCGCCCCGGAGGTGGCTCGCGAGATCGCGTAGCTGAGGAATAACAGCACCAACGCAACGAGGCTGGCGCCTTGGCCATTGGCCGCCCCGGACTGCACGGCGACCGAACGTCCGATCACGGCCAGGCTGATGCCGTAGGTGGCGCGTCGGCCAGGAAGTTGAGCACATTGGCGCCCAGGGGGCGCCGAGCCTTGCAGGGACACGCCGCTGGCTATGGCCATAAAGGCGGCGCAGTTGACGGCGATCACCGCGATCATGATGCGCCGGTAGGCGGGGTGGCGCTGTCGAACCTGGAGGCCACGCCGCAACTGCAGCCGGGCGAGGAAGTGCACAGGACGAGAGGGGGTTCAGTCATCGGATTACCCTTTCGCGAGAAGCATGCATCTCCCAATGGCTAGACGATCATGCCGAGAATGCATGGCTTCCATGAAAGAAACGCCTGTCAGATAAAACCAGCTTGATCCTCTAGTAACTAGAGGGCCCAAAATCAGTTGAAATCCATTGGAGGCTTCATGATCACCATGCACCCGACGCGACGCGTTCCCGGCCGCCTGCAGACGATCGCCTTCGCGCTCGCGGCGCTGATCGCCGTCGTGGATCAGGCCGCCAAGGCCGCGGCGCGCGCTCAGCTGGACGCTCCGATCAACCTCACGCCGTTTCTCGCGCTGCGTCTCGGGTTCAACCCCGGCGTCACCTTCGGCCTGTTCGCCGGCTCAGGCGCCGTCGGCCGCTGGGCGCTGAGCGCCGTGGCCTCCCTGATCATCGGCGCCCTGCTGGCGTGGATCTGGCGCACGCGCAGCGCCGTGACGGCGGCCGCCGCAGGCCTCATCGCCGGTGGAGCGATCGGGAACCTCGTCGACCGGCTACGCTTTGGCGCGGTCACCGATTTTATCGATCTTCATTGGGGGGCGGCGCACTGGCCGACCTTCAACCTCGCCGATGCGGCCATTGTCTGCGGCGTCGCGCTGCTCCTCCTCACCGTCCGGGGCTCGGACAGCCGCGCGGCGTCCTCGACCCTGGGACGGGCGGCGCGATGAGGCTTCCCGCCGAACAGAGGGCGATCGCCGTCCGCTCGGCGCCGGCGATTCTCATCACCGCCTCAGCGGCGGCCTCCGCCTGGCTGCGGCTTTCCCCGCCCCTTCTCGGCGCGGCGCGCGACATGGCGACGGCCGATAGGCTGGCCTATGCCCTGCAGGCGAATCTCCCGGTCTTCCTGTGGCTCGCGGGGTGTTTGAGGGTGGTGGCCAGCATCCGGTTCCGGTCCGACGCCGACCGGCCGGGTCCGCCGATGCGGCGCCCGGCGCCAGGCTCGCCCTACCCGCCGCCGTGCTACAGAACTCGCTTGAACAGACCGTTCTGGCGGTGAGCGCCCACCTGGTGCTCGCCACCGTGCTGCGCGGCGAGGAGATGATCCTGCTGCCGGTGTTGGTCCCTCTTTATCTGGTTGGTCGGGGTTTCTTCGCCCTGGGTTACGCGCAGGGCGCGGCGGCCCCGGCCTTCGGCATGGCGCTCACCGGCGCCTCCACGATTGCCGCCTTCGGCATCGCCGTCGTCCTGATGGGGCTGGGCCGATGATCCCTCCCCGCCCCAGATGCCTTTCACCCGCCGTTACGAGCTGACGCGATGCCCCTCCCCTCTCCCGCCTCGTCCGGGTTGCGCCCCATCGGCAAACTGGCCGCCGCCACGGGCGTCAAGGTTCCGACCATCCGCTTCTATGAAGAAATCGGCTTGCTTCCGCCGCCGCCGCGCACCGCCAGCGACCGGCGCATGTATGACGACGCGGCGGAGCGCCGCCTGTCATTCATCCGGCATGCCCGCCAGCTGGGCTTCGATCTGGATTCGATCCGCTCCTTGCTTGATCTGTCGGATCACCCCGATCGGCCCTGCGCCGAGGCCAGCACCCTGGCCGAACGTCATCTCGCCGATGTGAAACAGAAGATCGCCCGGCTCCGCGCCCTCCAGCGCGAACTGTCGCGGATGACGACGGAATGCGCCGGGGGCCGGGTCTCCGCCTGCAAGGTGATCGAGGCGTTGCACGATCCATCCGCGCCGCTTTGACCCTGTGGAAGATCCGGAAGGCGCAAAGACCCCGGAGCCATTAGCCCACCGCGACGTTTGGAGGCGATTGGCGGCTCCCGTCGCGGACCGCCCGTCCTTCTGGAGGATTTCGATGACGCATCGGCCGACCTCGCGACACGGCGACCAGACCCTGGCCCTGCTGACAGACCCTTATCGGCGCCTTTCCCACCTGTTCGAGCAGGCCGGCGCCGACGTCGTCGAGACCCGC
Organism: Brevundimonas sp. UBA7838; assembly: GCF_002500885.1. Classification (NCBI taxonomy): domain Bacteria; kingdom Pseudomonadati; phylum Pseudomonadota; class Alphaproteobacteria; order Caulobacterales; family Caulobacteraceae; genus Brevundimonas; species Brevundimonas sp. UBA7838. The sequence continues at coordinate 15,186 of NZ_DLTK01000068.1, read as the reverse complement.
CTGGCGCTGAAGGAGACGACCTGTCTGAGAGGCCGCGAGGCGGCGCGGATCTTCTATGACGAGACCCGCATCGTGCGGGCGGGCGCCATGCCGGCGCCGGTCCGCCGCACGCTGCTCGGCGAGGGCGGCGTCCAGGGGCTGGACGGCGAGGCCCACCGCGCCCGCAAGGGCGTGTTCATGTCCCTGATGTCGCCAGCCCGTGTCGCGCGACTGGGCGAACTGTTCGAAGCGGAGTGGCGGCGCGCGGCCGTCGAATGGGCCGGCGAGGACGACATCGTGCTGTATGACGCCTTGCAGCCGGTGCTAACGCGGGCCGTCTGCGCCTGGGCCGGCGTGCCGCTCGAGCCGCACGAAGAGGCGAAACGGGTCCGTCACCTGAGGGCGCTGTTCGACGCGGCGGGATCGCGGAGCCCCCGGCATCTGTGGTCGAGGCACGCGCGTCGCCGCGTCGACGCCTGGCTGGGCTCGATCATTGAAGACATTCGCGCCGGCCGTCTGTCGCCGGATCCGGACACGGCCGCCCACGCCTGGGCCTGGACCCGCGCCGCGGACGGCGAACCGTTGCCGATCCACACGGCGGCGGTCGAACTGGCCAATGTATTGCGGCCGACTGTCGCGACCTCGGTCTACATCGTGTTTGTGGCGCACGCGATGCAGGCTCACCCGGATGCGGCCCGTCTGGCCGACGCCGACGCCGGACGTCGCCGCGCCTTCGTCCAGGAAGTCCGACGCTTCTATCCGTTCTTCCCGGCAGTGATCGGGCGTGTGCGCGCGCCGTTTCGCTGGCGCGACCTGGTCTTCCCGGAGGGCCGTCAGGTGGTCCTCGACCTCTATGGCTCCAATCACGATCCCGCACACTGGACTGATCCCGAGGCGTTCCGGCCGGAGCGGTTCAGCGACGGCTCCGGAGATCCGTTCGGTCTCATCCCCCAGGGCGGTGGGGATGCGGCGACCGGTCACCGTTGCCCTGGCGAAGGGATCGTCGTGGAGCTGATGGAGCGCGCCGTCGGCCTGCTCGCCGACCTGAACTACCGGCTGCCGGATCAGGATCTGGAGATCGACTTCCGCCGCCTGCCGGCCCTCCCCGGAAGCGGGTTCCGAATGGAGACGCGCGACGCGGCCCTCAATGAGGGGGGCGCCTGATGCCGCTTCCTCGGGCTGGCCGGGGCCCTTCTCTCCCATCCACTCGCAGCAAAGGCTGACGCCATGAGCCGTTCGACGACCTCCTACGACCTGGTGATCATCGGCGGCGGGCCGGGCGGATACCCGTGTGCGATCCGGGCGAGCCAGCTCGGCCTGTCGGTGGCGGTCATCGACGACCGCGAACTGCTCGGGGGGACCTGCCTGAACATCGGGTGCATTCCGTCCAAGGCGCTGCTCCAGGCCACCGAGCGGCTGGAGATGGCGCGCAATCTCGAAGCGTTCGGCGTCATGGTAGACAATGTGCGGGCCGATCTTGACGGTGTCATGCGGCACAAGGGCAAGGTGGTGACCGAGCTTGGCGAAGGGGTCGCCTACCTCCTGCGCAAGCACAAGGTCGCCCGCTTCCAGGGCCGCGGGCGGCTGCTGGCGCGCGACCGGGTGGAGGTGCGCGCCGCGGACGGCGCTTTCGAGGTGCAGGCCAGCAAGGCGGTGGTCATCGCCAGCGGATCGGAAGCGGCGACCTTGCCCGACCTGCCCATCGACGAGCGGCGAATCGTCACCTCCGCCGGCGCCCTGAGCCTGACGGCGGCGCCGCGCCATCTGGCGGTGATCGGCGGCGGCTACGTCGGACTGGAGCTGGGGTCGGTCTGGCGTCGGCTCGGCAGCGAGGTCACGGTCATCGAGGTGCTCGACCGGATCGCCTCCGGCGTCGACTCGGAGATGTCGGCGGCGCTGCACAAGGTGCTCGAGGCCCAGGGCTTCCAGTTCTGCCTTGGGCATAAGGTGGTCGGATCGCGGATGGAGGGCGACGACGTCGTCCTCGACGTCGAGCCCATGGGCGATGGCGCGCGAGGAACCATCAAGGCCGATGTCGTGCTGGTCTCCATCGGCCGACGGCCCGCAACCGCCAGGCTCGATCTGGAAACGGTCGGCATTGCGCCCGACCGCAGGGGCTTTATTCCGGTGGACGAAGGGTTCCGGACCAGCGCCGACGGGGTCTACGCCATCGGCGACGTCATCGGCGGCGCCATGCTGGCCCACAAGGCGGAGGAGGAAGGGATCGCCCTGGCCGAACGCCTGGCGGGGGGCGCGGGCCATGTGGACTACGGAACGATTCCGGCGGTCGTCTATACCTGGCCGGAACTGGCCTCAGTCGGGCGCACCGAGGACGACCTCAAGGCGGCCGGCGTGGCCTATCGCGTCGGGCGCTTTCCGTTCTCGGCAAACGCCATGGCCAAGGCGCGGTTGGAGAAGAACGGGTTGGTCAAGGTGTTGGCGGACGCCAGGACGGACAAGATTCTCGGCGTGCACATCCTGGGGCCGGACGCCGGCAGTCTGATCCATGAAGCGGTCGCCGTCATGCAATTCGGCGCGGCGGCCGAGGACGTGGCGCGGACGAGCCATGCGCATCCGACGCTTCCGGAAGCCTTGCGCGAGGCATGCCTGGCTGTGGCCGACCGCACGATCCACCTGTAACGAGCGCCGCGCCGCGTAGCTGCCCGGGCTGGCCACGCAGCGCCGTGGCGTCTCGGCGGACGGGGAGCCGTCGCCGCCTGCGAGCCCGGCCGCGTCGCGAATAAAGCGCGACAGTGCCGTCGCCTGAATGCTATTGCGAGCCGCTCACAACTAGGTCTCCCATGCGCCCTCTGCTCCGCCTTTTCGCCCTGATGCTTGCGATGGGGCTGTCCGCACCCGCCCTGGCCCAGGCGCCGTCCGCCTCCGAGGCCCAGGTCGCCTGGCGACTGCTCGACTATGTGGCGGTCGACTATGCCGGCGCGGTTGCCAATGGTCAGGTGACCAATCCGGCCGAATACGGCGAGATGATCGAGTTCGGCGGCCAGATCCGGACCCGCCTGGACGCCCTGCCGCCGAACCCGGCCAAGGCCGGCCTGATCCGTGACGCGGAGGCCCTGCAGGCGGCCATCCTCGACAAGGCCGACCCGGGGGTCGTCGGGGCCCGGGCCAAGGCGCTGGCCGGCGCGGTGCTGGCGGCCTATCCGAGCCCGCTCGCGCCTTCGTTCCCGCCTGATCTGGCCCGCGGCGCGACCCTCTATGCCGAGCAATGCTCGGTCTGCCATGGCGTGACCGGACGCGCCGACGGCCCGGGCGCCGAGGGGCTCGACCCGCCTGCGATCGCCTTCGCGGATGTGGAGCGCGCCCGTCAGCGCAGCGTGTTCGGCCTCTACCAGGTGATCGATCAGGGGCTCGAGGGCACGGCCATGGCCAGCTTCGCCCATCTGCCGGCCGAGGATCGCTGGGCCTTGGCCTTCTACGTGGGCCGGTTCGCCTTCACCGACGCCGAAGCCGCCGAAGGTCGACGCCTCTGGGAGAGCGACGCGGCGATCCGCGCCGCGTTCCCTGACCTGGCCGCCCTCACCCAGGCCACCCCGGCGGAGCTGGCGACAAGGATCGGCGAGACGAAGGCGCGGGCGGTCATCGCTCACCTGCGTCGCCATCCCGAGGCGACGGTTCGCGCCGAGGGATCGACCCTGACCCTGGCCCGGACGCGACTGGCCGAAAGCGAGGCCGCCTATCGCCGGGGCGACCGCAAGGCCGCGACCGACCTCGCCCTCTCGGCCTATCTCGACGGCGTCGAACCGGTGGAGCCGGCGCTCGGCGCTCGTGACGGCGCCTTGCTGCGGCGGGTCGAGACGGCCATGACCGACCTGCGCATCTCGATCAGCAGGCGCGCGCCGACCCAGGAGGTCGCGGACCGGGTCGCCCGCGCGAACGCCCTGCTGGACACGGCCGAACGCGCCCTCGCGCCCCAGGAGGCGGACAATCTCGCCAGCTTCCTCGGCGCTTTCACCATCCTGCTGCGCGAAGGGCTGGAAGCCATCCTCATCGTGGTGGCGATGATCGCCTTCCTGAGGAAGGCCGAACGGCCCGAGGTGCTGCGCTACGTCCACGGCGGCTGGGTGGCCGCGCTGGTCGCCGGCGGCGCCACCTGGGCGGCCGCGACCTTCTTCATCTCCATCAGCGGCGCCAGCCGGGAGCTCACCGAAGGATTCGGCTCGCTCCTGGCGGCCGTGGTGCTCGTCTCGGTCGGCATCTGGATGCATGGGAAGTCGCACGCCGACGCCTGGCAGACCTATATCCGCGACAAGCTCTCCCACGCGCTGTCGAAGCGGTCGGCCTGGTTCCTGTTCCTGCTGGCCTTCATCGTCGTCTATCGCGAGGTGTTCGAGACCATCCTCTTCTATGCGGCGATCTGGAGCCAGGGCGGCCATCTCGGCATGCTGGCCGGCGCCCTGACGGCGGTGGCCATCCTGGCCGTGGTGGCCTGGGCCTTGCTGGCCTACAGCATGCGCCTCCCGATCGGCCGGTTCTTCTCGCTGAGCTCGATCCTCATGGCCATCCTGTCGGTCGTCCTCGTCGGCAAGGGCGTGGCTGCGCTGCAGGAGGCGGGCTGGCTCGATGTCCATCCGCTGGAGTGGATCCCCCGCATCGAGATCCTCGGTCTTTATCCGACGGTCGAGGGCGTCGCCGTTCAGCTTCTGACGATTGCTATCCTCGTGGTCGGCTTCTCCCGGCATGCGGCGCCGAAGGGCGCGCGCCCAGCCTCTTGAGCGGGCGTCTCCGCCTGAGGCCCAACTGCGGCCCGCGGGTTTCGGAGCTCCTTGGGCGCCGATAGCCGCGCAGTCCGCGGATACCCAGGGTGCGGGGGCCGCCTATAGTGTGCGAGGCCTCCCTTGGTGCGGAGATTAGGCGTCCTATTCTCCGCACTTCACGCGGAGAACAGCCTTGCTCCTGCGGCGCATAACGCCCATATTCCCCGCAAGGAGTGCGGGGAATGGCGCAATACATCCATGAGATCGAAGGCTGGCCGCGTCTGGAATGGCGCGCTGACGCGCTTGCCGATCGCCTCCCAGCCGTCCGTCATCGCCAAGGCCTTCTGCTTGGCCGGATGCACACGCTCGGCTTCGACCTCCGCGCTGAAGCCGTCCTCGAGACCCTTACCGAAGATGTCCTGAAATCCAGCGAAATCGAAGGCGAGCTGCTCGACAAGGATCAGGTGCGATCCTCCATCGCCCGCCGCCTCGGCATGGATATCGGGGCCCTCGCCCCCGCGGATCGCAACGTCGAAGGCGTCGTCGAAATGATGCTCGACGCGACCCAGAACTTTGCGTCTCTGCTCACCGAGGAACGGCTGTTCGGCTGGCACGCCGCCCTGTTTCCGACCGGACGCAGCGGCATGACGAAGATCGTCGTCGGCGCCTGGCGCAACGAGAGCTCCGGCCCGATGCAGGTCGTCTCGGGCCCCTTCGGACGAGAGCGCGTGCACTATGAAGCGCCGCCCGCCGCCCGTCTGCAGGACGAGATGCGCGCGTTCCTCGACTGGTTCACTGACGAGCCGCGGACGGATCCGGTCCTCAAGGCCGCGATCGCCCACCTGTGGTTCGTGACCATCCACCCGTTCGACGACGGGAACGGCCGGATCGCCCGGGCGATCGCCGACATGGCGCTCGCCCGTTCCGAGAAAAGCGCCCAGCGGTTCTACAGCATGTCCGCCCAGATCCGGCTGGAGCGCAAGGACTACTACGCGACCCTGGAGACGACCCAGAAAGGCGCGCTGGACGTGACCCTCTGGCTGGACTGGTTCCTCGGCTGCCTCGATCGCGCATTCGACGGCGCGGAAACCACCCTGACCCATGTGATGCGCAAGGCGCGCTTCTGGGAGGCGCTCGCAGGTCAGACGTTGAGCGAGCGCCAGAGCACGGTCATCAACCGGCTGCTCGACGGCTTCGAAGGCAAGCTCACCTCGACCAAATGGGCGGCGCTGACGAAGTCCTCGCCCGACACGGCCTTGCGCGACATCAAAGATCTGGTGGACCGGGGCATCCTCGTGAAGGATGACGGCGGGGGACGCAGCACAAGCTATTCTCTGGTCGATCGAGGATAAGCGCCTCCCCATGGCGCCGGCGAGGCTCTGCGCCGTGCGGCTCCACTGAAGACCCTGCTTCGACAGGGAGGATCGCAATTCGCCAGTTCTGGCGCGTTACCGCCAAAAACGCAGCCTCAGGCCTGGCGTGCGATAGCAATGGCCGAGAGGTCGGACGCGGCATCCACCAAAACTCCGGCCGCCTTGCGCTCCGAATAGCGGTCCACGAGCTGAACGGCGTGGGGCCGGACCAGGATGGTGAAGCGCACCAGTTCCTCCATCACATCGACAATCCGCTCATAGTAGGCCGAGGGTTTCATCCGGCCGGCCTCGTCGAATTCCTGGAAGGCCTTGGCCACGCTCGACTGGTTGGGGATGGTGACCATCCGCATCCAGCGGCCCAGAAGGCGCAGAGTGTTGACGGCGTTGAAGCTCTGGGACCCGCCCGACACCTGCATGACGGCGAGCGTCCGGCCCTGGGTCGGGCGCATGCCGCCCAGGCTCAACGGCAGGTGATCGATCTGCAGCTTCATCAGTCCGGAGACCTGGCCGTGCCGCTCCGGGCTGCACCAGACCATGCCCTCCGACCACAAGGCGTGTTCGCGCAACTCGCGCACCGCCGGGTGGTCGTCGTCGCCGGGCGCGCCCGGCAGGGGCAGGTCGGTGGGGTCGAAGATGCGGGTCTCGCATCCCATTTGCTGCAGCAGGCGGGCCGCTTCCTCGACGCAGAACCGCGAATACGACCGCTCGCGCAGCGATCCGTACAGGAGAAGGATACGCGGCGCCGGCTCGGTCGGGCCCAGTCCACGGGCGGGATCGGCGGACAGATAGGCCGCGTCCAGAGCCGGCAGATGATCCGGGTCCGGCAGCGAGCGCAGGCGGGTGAAGGTCATCACAGGTCCTTGGTCAGACAGGCGGCCGACGCCGGCCAGACGTCCGCGAAGTCCGACGTGCGGACGAGCGATAGACCGGGCCGGTCCTATTAAGGTCACTACAGGACGGTGAACAGCAATCGCTCGGGACCGCGCCGAGACCGCGACACCCTGACCGTCGCCAAACCCCGCGGGATCCTTCAGAGAGTCAAAGGCGGCGGTTGACGGATACGAGGCAAGAAGCTGCGGGCAACAACATTCCAAGGCACTATTTTCCCGTGACCTGCTCGCGGGTCGATCTCCGCAAAAATTAGTTCGGTGTTTTCAGCAGATTTCAGGGGCCTTCACCGCAATGCGCCATGCCAATGGACAGGCGAGCGCTCGCCAGCAAAAGATTTTTGGTAGCGGTGTGGTAGCGGCGTAAAAAATAGGGTGGGCGATCCCGTTGGGATCGCCCTGCCATAACCTATTGATTGCCTTGGCAATCTCGACTGGAGCGGGCGAAGAGATTCGAACTCTCGACCCCAACCTTGGCAAGGTTGTGCTCTACCACTGAGCTACGCCCGCACTCCGTAGGAGCTAGGTGCGCTCCCCGTCGAGGAGGGGGCGTATAGCGGAGGGTTGATCGGTCCTGCAAGAGGTTTTTTCGGGCTATCGCGCTTCGCGCTGCTTGAGCCCTATAATTGCCTCCAAGGCCGCCGCCGGAACGCTCCGCCGCTCGCCGCCCAAGCGCTTTTGCGCTCAAGCAGCGAGCCGCCGCGCGGTGAGCGTAGCGCCCTTCCGCGCCTCAGCGCGGCGCCAAGCGTATAGCCCCGTCCAGACGGATGCATTCGCCGTTGATATAGACGTTGCGCGCCAGCTCCAGCACCAGCGACGCATAGTCGGCCGGCGTGCCCAGTCGGCTGGGGAAGGGGATGGCGGCGGCCAGGGCGTCCTGAATCTTCTGGTCCATGCCGGCCATCATCGGCGTCCACATGATGCCGGGCAGGATGGTGTTGCAGCGCACTCCTTCCTGAGCCAGATCGCGCGCGATCGGCAGGGTCATCGCATAGACGCCGCCCTTGGACGCCGAATAGGCCGCCTGGCCGATCTGGCCGTCCTGGGCCGCGACGGAGGCGGTGTTGACGATCAGGCCGCGCTCGCCATCCGCCATCGGCTCCAGCGTCACCATGCCCGCCGCCGACTGCGACAGCACGCGGAAGGTGCCGAACAGATTGACCCGCACGGTGCGCTCGAACTGGGCCATGTCGTGGGCCTTGATCTCGCCGGTGTCCTTCTTGCGCGAAACGGTCTTCTGGCCCGTGGCGATGCCGGCGCAGTTGACGGTCAGTCGCTCCTGGCCATGGGCGGCGCGGGCCTTTTCGAAGGCGGCGGCGACCGAGGCGTCGTCGGTCACGTCCACCTGGCAGAAGACGCCGCCGATCTCTTTCGCGATTTCCTCGCCGCGTTCGGCGTTCAGGTCGAACAGGGCGACCTTGGCCCCCGTCGCCGCGATGGCGCGCGCGGTGCCTTCGCCCAGGCCCGAGGCGCCGCCGGTGACCACTGCGGCGATGGTGTTGTCGAGTTTCATCCTGATCGTTCCTATATTGTCGTGAACCTGAGTTTCGTTTGAGGATTTAGCGGCCATGACCGCCAAAGCCAAACCCGCCGATCCATCGGATATCCTGGACCCGAAAAAGGCGCTCGTGCCGTCGGTGGTGAAGATCAACGAGGCCCGCGTGGCCAAGGGCTTCTGGCCCAAGATCCAGCGCACGGCCGCCCGCATCCCTTTTGCGGACCAGGCCCTGGCCGCCTGGTACGCCGCGCGCGATCCGCAGACGCCGATGGCGGCCAAGGGCATGATCTTCGCGGGTCTGGCCTATTTCGTCATGCCGGTGGACGCCATTCCCGACATCTTCGCGGGCATCGGCTATACCGACGACGCAGCCGTCATAACCGCCTTGCTGGCCCTCGTCGGCGCCAACATCAAACGCCGCCACCGCGACCAGGCCGAGGACGCGGTGCAGCGGCTGAAGGCGAAATAAAGATCCTCCACCGAGAAGCGTAGCGGAATGGGGGAGGGGGACCGCGAAGCGGTGGAGGGGGCGAAGGCGCGCGCTGCGCCAGCCGTTTTATACCTAGCCCGCTTCCGCCCCCTCCACCACGCTGCGCGCGGTCCCCCTCCCCCGCTGCGCGAGGGAGGATTCAGCTCTCGACCGTCACCACGATCTTGCCAAGCGCCTGACGGTCGCCCAGGGCCTTGATCGCCTCTCCGGCCTTTTCCAAGGGGAAGGTCTGCGACACGCGCGGCCGAATTTTACCGTCCGCGTACATCTGCATCAGTTCGGTCATGTTGGCGGCGTGTGCCTTGGGATCGCGCATCACTGCCGCGCCCCAGAAGACACCGATCACCGACACCGACTTCAGAAGCGTCAGGTTCAGCGGCAGGGACGGAATGCCCGCCGGGAAGCCGACCACCAGATAGCGCCCGTTCCAGTCCATGGCCCTCAGCGCCGGATCGGCGTAGTCGCCGCCGACCGCGTCATAGACCACGTCCGCCCCGTCGCGGCCGGTCGCCAGCTTGAACTCGCCGGACAGTTCTTTCTGCGCCGCCTTGTCCATCGGTCCCGACGGATAGATCAGGCCGTTGTCGGCGCCCAATTCGAGCGCGAACTCGACCTTGTCGTTGGTCGAGGCGGCGGCGACCACCTTGGCCCCCATAGCCTTGCCCAGTTCGACGGCGGCGGCGCCGACGCCCCCGGCCGCACCCAGCACCAAGAGGGTTTCGCCCGCCTTCAGCTGCGCCCGGTCCTTCAGCGCATAGTAGCTGGTGCCATAGGTCATGATCAGGGCCGCCGCCTCTTCGAAGCCCATGGCGTCGGGGATGGGGATGACCGTCTCGGCCCGCACCGCCAGCCGCTCGACCAGCCCGCCCCAGCCCGGCACGGCGATGACCCGGTCGCCCTTGCGCACGCCCTTGACGCCCTCGCCCACCGCCTCGACCACGCCGGCGACTTCAGCGCCCGGCGAGAAGGGCCGCTCGGGCCGGAACTGATATTTGTCCTCGATGATCAGCGTGTCGGGATAGTTGATCCCAACCGCCTTGACCTCGATGATCACCTCGCCCGCCTTGGGCGTCGGGTCGAGCACGTCCTCCACGACCAGGGTTTCGGGGCCACCAGGCGTGTTGGACAAAACAGCGCGCATCAAAGTTTCCTTTCTGGGCCTACCGCGCTTCGCGCTGCTTGAGGCCGTTTTCCCTGGACCGACATGGCGCGGCCTTCATCGCGACGCTAAAGAGCGCCACGCCCGTTTGAAAGAGGCGATAAGGACAAGGCTCAGGAAGACGACATGACCGCCCTCATCCTCCACGGCGGCGCCGGCGCCCGGCGCGAACGCAACTATGACGCCGAGGTCGTGCATATGCGCCAAGTGGTCGAGGCCATGAAGGTTCGGTTGGATGCTGGCGACAGCGCCTTGGACGTCGCCACCGCCGCCGTCGTCATGCTGGAGGATTCCGGTCTTTACGTCGCGGGCAAGGGCGCCTCGCCCAATCTCGCTGGCGCCTATGAGCTGGACGCCAGCATCATGGACGGATCGACCAAACGCGCAGGCGCCGTCGCCGCCCTGCAAGGCTTCCGCAACCCCGTCGTCGCCGCGCGCGCGGTGATGGAGAAGACACCGCATATCATGCTGGCGGGCGAAGGCGCGGCCCTGTTCGCCCACGACCAGGGGCTGGAGCTCATCGCCGACGAGGCCGCCTGGTTCACCGGTGCCGGCAAGGGCGAGGACAACCATCCACCCGGCACGCTCAGCCACGGCACTGTCGGCGCCTGCGTGCTGGACAGCCAGGGCCGTCTCGCCGCCGCCACCTCGACCGCCGGCGTGTTCGGCAAGATGCCGGGCCGCGTCGGCGACACTCCGATCCCCGCCGCCGGAACCTGGGCCGACGCCCACTCCGCAACGTCCTGCACCGGCCAGGGGGAATATTTCATCCGCGTCGCCGCCTCCGCCCAGGTCGCCTGGCGCGTCGCCGCCGGCCAGACCTTGGCCCAAGCGACCCAGGCCGTGATCGACGAAATCGGATCCATGGGCGGCGACGGCGGCATGATCGCCCTGGACGCCGCCGGAAACATCGCAGCCCCCTTCAACAGCCAGGGCATGAAGCACGCCTGGCTGACGCCCGCCGGCGAGATCGGCGTCCAGGTCTTCCGCGACTAGGTCTTTGCGGACATCACGTCGGAAATGGTGGTCAGCAGCAGTTTCAGATCGACGGGCTTGCTGACCACCGCATCCATGCCCGCCGCCAGATAGCTCTCCACCTGCTCCACCATCGCATTGGCCGTCAGGGCGATGATCGGCGTGCGGACCAGCCCCTGGTCGGCCTCGCGTTGCCGGATCGTCCGTGTCGCCGTCGGACCGTCCATGTTCGGCATCTGCACATCCATCAGGATCAGGTCCCAGTCGCGCGTTTTCGTCGCTTCGACCGCCTGAAGGCCGTCGTCGACGATCTCGACCTCGATCCCGACCTGGCCCAGAAGGCCGCGGATCACCTGCTGATTGACCGGGTGATCCTCGGCGACCAGCACCCGCAGCGCCCGCTCCGGCTCGGCGTCCGGCGCATCCTCACCGGCCTGCACGGGCTGCGCCGGTTTCAGCGGCAGCGTGACGACGAAGGTCGCCCCTTCGCCCGCCTCGCTCTCCACCTCGATCCGGCCGCCCATCAGCTCCACCAGGGTCGCCACGATCGACAGGCCCAACCCGGCCCCGTCACGCCGGTCGACGGCCGCCGCCTCGATCTGGGCGAAGCGCGTAAAGAGCTGCCCGATCTGGTCCGTCGGTATGCCCCGCCCGGTGTCCGACACTTTGAACACCACTCCGGCGTCCGTGCGCGCGACATCCAATGCCACCTGCCCCTCCGCCGTGAACTTGATGGCGTTGGACAGCAGGTTGAACAGGATCTGACGCAGCCGGACCGGATCGGCGCTGACCCATCCCAGGCCCGTCGACACGACATGGAACACCAGGCCCTTGCTTTCAGCCAATGGCCGCAGCGTCTCAGTCACCTCGTGCACCAAGGCGTCCGCATCGATGGGCTGGGGCACGATCTCCAGTTGCCCCTCTTCGATCCGCGACAGGTCCAGGATCTGGTTGATCAGGTCCAGCAGCGTGTGGGCCGACCGATCCAGAATCTCCAGTCGCGCCTTCTGCCGACCCTCCAGCGCGTCGCCCGCCATGATCTGCGCCATGCCAATGACGCCGTTCAGAGGGGTGCGGATTTCGTGGCTCATATTGGCCAGGAAACGGGATTTGGCGGTATTGGCCTCGTCCGCCTCCTGACGCGCGCATCGGGCGGTGTCGCGGTCCAGCACGGCCGCCTCATGCGACGCCTGCACGTCTATCAGCAACGCCTTGTTGCGCTGGTCCGCCGCGAACAGGTCGCACCACAGGGCGTGGGTCGCGCGCGAGATGATGAACAGGATCGTCGCCAGCATGACGAAGGCCGCCGCCACCGCCAGACCGTGCGGCCCCATCAGCGAGGGATAGATCACGACCAGCACGGTCGCGCAGATCGGAGCCGCCGCCAGCGCCAACAGCCTATACGCCGCGCTGAACTGAACGAAAGCCACACCGATTGACCAGACCTGGATTAGCACCACCACCAGCATCACATCGGCGCGCGGGTTTATCAGCCAGGCGATCAGCGGCCCGGACACCCCCAGGGCGAACCGGATCGCCACGATGGCCATCAGCAGCGGGGGCCAGCCCGAGACGGGCGCCTCAGCCTTCTGGTATCGCCTGACCCGCCCTTGCGCCCAGGCGTCGAACGCCATGCCGACCAAGGCGAACCCCAACCCCACCCACGGCTGCCCGAGGGCCGCCAGGATCAGCCCGGCGGCCGCCCAACTCCCGTAAAGTACGGCGGGCGGAGTAACCATATTTTGCAGGACGAAGGCCCAGACCGCGATCTTTTCGTCGGAGACAGAAGTCGCTTTCGCTCGTCTCGGCACGCATCCTCGGCAGGGGGTCGCCGCTGACATGCGACATTGGGCGAATAGATCGCCGCCGGAGATTTGTCCATGAACGACCTGCGCTCCCTCCGCTTCATTACATCTCGGTAAGGTGCAAGACGCCCAATCGCTGATACGGTCTCGCCGCCCGGCGTTCCGGGCTTCGGAGCCTCTCATGAAATCCCGTCTGATCGCCACAGCCGCCGCCTCGGCTCTCCTTCTCGGCCTCGCCGCCCCCGCCTTCGCAGAGGGCGCCGCGCCCGCCGCAGCCGCCGCTCAATCGACGGGGCAGGCGCCGCAGGGCGTGACCGTGCCGCCTCTGAGCTTCACCAAGCGCGTTCTGGCGAACGGGCTGGAAGTTTATTCGGCGCGTGACGCCGACACCTCGAACGTCACGGTCCAGGTCTGGTATAAGGTCGGCTCCAAGGACGATCCGGCCGGCCGTTCGGGCTTCGCCCACCTTTTCGAACACCTGATGTTCAAGTCGACCACCAACCTGCCGCCCGAGACCTTCGATCGGCTGACCGAGGACGTGGGCGGCTCCAACAACGCCTTCACCGCCGACGACACCACCGCCTATTTCGAGACCGTGCCCGCCAACCATCTGGAGCGGATGCTGTTCGCCGAGGCCGACCGCATGGGGTCCCTGGTCGTGGACGAGCCGACCTTCGTCGCCGAGCGCGACGTGGTGAAGGAGGAATACCGTCAGCGGATCCTGGCCAACCCCTACGGCCGCCTGTTCGGCCTTTTCGTGCCCGAGACGATCTATCAGGACAGCCCCTATCGTCGTCCGGGCATCGGCTCGATCGAGGAGCTGGAGGCCTCGTCGCTGGAGGACGTGCGCCGCTTCCACGCCACCTATTATCGTCCCGACGCCGCCTATCTGATCGTGGCCGGCAACTTCGATCAGGCTCAACTGGACCGCTGGGTCGATCAGTATTTCGGCCCGCTGAAGAATCCGACCACGCCGATCCCGACCAACAATGTCGTCGAGCCCGAGCCGACGGGTCCGCGCAACGTCACCTACTATGCGCCGAACGTGCCGCTGCCAGCCGCCGTCGTCGCCTGGCCGACGGTGAAATACGCCGACGCCGACCGCGCCGCCCTGACCGTTCTGGACGGCATCCTGTCCACCGGTGAATCCAGCCGCCTGTATCGGTCGCTGGTCTATGACAAGCAGATCGCGGCCCAGATCGGCTCGACCCCCGACTTCTCGCAGCAGGCCGGCAATCTTTCCGCCCTGGCCATCATGGCTCAGGGTCATACGGCCGAGGAAGGCATCGCCGCCCTGAACGAAGAGATCGGCAAGCTGCGCGACACGCCTGTCAGCGACGCTGAACTGGCCGAGGCCAAGAACGAGATCGTCGCCAATACGCTGCGCAGCCGCGAAACGGTCGACGACCGCGCGACCGCCCTGGGCTTCGCGCTGATCAACACCGGCTCGGCCGCCGCCGCGGACGAAGAGGTCGCCCAGATCCAGGCCGTCACCGTCGCCGACATCCAGCGCGTCGCCCGCAAATATCTGACGCCGGAGCGCCAGTCGACGATCACCTTCCTGGCCGCCGACGACCAGAACCCCGCCTCGGTTCAGAAGATGAACGTGGACGCCCCCGTGAAGGTCGCCGACCTGGCCCCCGCCGGTCCGCCCGCCGTCCTGCTGCCCGAGGCGGAGCGCAAGCCCCTGCCCCAGCCGGGCGCCGAGGTCGCGCCCGTGACGCCGACCGTCGCCGATTTCCGGCTCGATAACGGCCTGCGCGTCCTGGTCGCCCCGACCGACGGCGTGCCGCTGGTTTCGGCCCGCCTCAGCTTCGACGCCGGTTCGTCCGATGATCCGACGGGCAAGGCCGGCGTCGCCGCCATGACCGCCGCGCTTCTGACCCAGGGCACCAAGACCAGGACCGCGCCCGAAATCGCCACCCAGATCGAACAGCTGGGCGCCAGCGTGGGCGCATCGGCCGGGGTCGATTTCTCGAACGTCTATGCCAACGCGCCCTCGAACGCCTTCCCGGCGACCGTTTCCCTGATGGCGGATCTGGTGAAGAACCCGACCTTCGCCGGCGAAGAGCTTGAACGTCAGCAGGCCCAGACCCTGGACGGCCTGCGCGTCGCCCTCAGCCAGCCGGCGTCCATCGCCGGCATGACGGTCGGCCGCGTCATTTACGGCGACGCTCCCTATGGCGCGACGATCACCCAGCAGACGGTCCCCGCCATCACGGCGGCCGACGTCGCCGCCTTCCACGCCGCCCGCTACCGGCCGTCGGACGCGACCCTGGTCTTCTCGGGCGACATCACGCCGGCC
>NZ_DLTK01000004.1:0-7166 GCF_002500885.1 Brevundimonas sp. UBA7838 | reverse complement strand
AACTACATCATCAGCCTGGGTAACTTCTGCCGCTGGCTGGGCGAGCAGGCCGAGGCCCTGGGCGTCGAGGTCTATCCCGGCATGGCCGCCAGCCACGTCGTCTGGAAAGAAGAGACGGGTCAGGTGAAGGGCGTCGTCGCGGGCGTCTTCGGCATCGACCGCGAAGGCAAGCCGACCGGCGACTTCCAGCCTGGCATCGAACTTCACGGCAAATACGTCTTCATCGCCGAGGGCGTGCGCGGCTCCCTGGCCAAGACCATCATCGCCAAGCACAAGCTTCAGGACGACAAATCGCCCCAGAAATACGGCATCGGCCTGAAAGAGTTGTGGCAGGTGCCGGCCGACAAGCACCAGCCCGGCCTGGCCCAGCACACGACCGGCTGGCCGCTGGACGAACACACCGGCGGCGGCAGCTTCCTGTATCACTTCGGCGATCGCTACGTGGCCGTCGGCTATGTGGTCCACCTGAACTACAAGAATCCGTTCCTGTCGCCGTTCGACGAGTTCCAGCGCTTCAAGCACCACCCCGAGATCGCCCAGCACCTGGAGGGCGGAACACGCATCTCCTACGGCGCGCGCGCCATCACCGAGGGCGGCCTGCAGTCGATCCCGAAGCTGAGCTTTCCCGGCGGCGTGCTGATCGGTTGTTCGGCCGGCTTCGTGAACGTGCCCCGCATCAAGGGCAGCCACAACGCCATGAAGACCGGCATGCTGGCCGCCGATGCCGCTTATGAGGCCGTTCAGGCCGGGCGCGCGGGCGACGAACTGGTCGAATACCAGACCGCCTTCGAAAAGAGCTGGGTCTACAAGGAGTTGTCGGTCGTCCGGAACGCCAAGCCCCTGCTGTCCAAGTTCGGCACGACGCTGGGCGGGGCGTTGGGCATGTTCGACATGTGGTGCCGCACCCTGTTCGGCGGCCTGTCGCCGATTCCGACGCTGAAGCACGACAAGACCGACGCCGCCTCGACCGGTCTGGCCGCCGACCATAAGACGATCGCCTATCCGAAGCCGGACGGCAAGCTGTCGTTCGACAAGCTGTCGTCGGTGTTCATCTCCAACACCAACCACGCCGAGGACCAGCCGGCCCACCTGAAGCTGCTGGATCCGTCGATCCCGATCCGCGTCAACCTGCCCAAATACGGCGAGCCGGCGCGGCTTTACTGCCCGGCCGGCGTGTACGAGGTGGTCTATGGCGACGAGGCGGCCAAGGCCGATCCGCGCTTCGTCATCAACGCCCAGAACTGCGTCCACTGCAAAACCTGCGACATCAAGGATCCGTCGCAGAATATCGTCTGGACCACGCCCGAGGGCGGCGGCGGTCCCAACTATCCGAACATGTGACGGAACGGGGCAGGGGCGGCGTTCCGCCCTTGCCCGCCGCCGCAAAAGCGTGAAGGGTCCGGGCATGATCGCCTCCCGTTCTCGCCTGTTCGCCGCCTCCCTGACCGTCCTCGCCGTGGCGCTTGCCGGCCACGCCTCGGCGCAGGAAACGACGCCGCCCGCCCCGACGCCGGACACCCATCCGCCAGCCGTGATTCTGGAGCCGGGCCAGACGACGCCGGGCCAGACTGCACCGGCTCAGGCCGCACCAAGTCCGACGCCGAGCGAGGCCACGCCCGATCCTCGCATCATCATCACCGACACGCCCGCGACGCCGGCGATCCCGGCCGTCTGGGCGCCGATCCCGACGAACGCCGAGGGTCGCAGCGCCTATGGTCTGTATCTGGCCGGCAAGCTGGCCCTGATGCAGGGCGAGGGGGCCACCGGCTCCGACTATCTGGCCCAGGCGGAACGGCTGAC
Organism: Brevundimonas sp. UBA7838; assembly: GCF_002500885.1. Classification (NCBI taxonomy): domain Bacteria; kingdom Pseudomonadati; phylum Pseudomonadota; class Alphaproteobacteria; order Caulobacterales; family Caulobacteraceae; genus Brevundimonas; species Brevundimonas sp. UBA7838. Next base: position 5,366 of record NZ_DLTK01000004.1, on the reverse strand, counting down.
GCCGGAACAGCCGCGCGTGCGCGAACAGGCCTTCACCTCCGCCTTGCTGACCGGCGATCTGGACGTGGCGGCCGCCCTGGCCCCCACCGATGCGACGGCGTCTCCGGCGTTCGTCGAGGGCGGACGGCTGGTGCGTCTGGTTCAGGATTTCGTGCGCGGCGACGCCAGGACGCCGAACGCCGAACTGGCCGGTCAGCCCATCGGCGCCCCGCACGCGCGCGCCGGTCTTCTGGTCGCGCCGTGGATCGCGGCGGCGGCGGGCGACTGGACCCGGGCCCTTCAGCCGGTCCCGACCGCCGGCGATCCCCTGACCCTGGCCTTCGCCCGCATCAATCGCGCCGCCCTGCTGGAAAAACGTCGCGACTATGCCGAGGCCGAGGTCGAGTTGAAGACCGCTTCGGAAGTCGCCGGCGTCGGCGCCCTGTTCAAACGCCCCTATGGCGAGTTTCTGGAACGGCGCGGACGCCGCGACGACGCCGTCGCCCTGTATGAAGCCGCCATGGCGGTGCAACCCGTCGATCCGGGCGTGGCCCGCGCGCTGCAACGTCTGAAGGACGGCGTCCGCCCGCCCGCCTTGCCCGACTTCCGTGAAGGCGCCGCCCAAGGCCTGATCACCGCCGCCGCCCAGGCCTCGGCCGAGCGCGGCAACGAGTTCGCCGCCGTCTATCTGCGCCTCGCCCAGAACCTGCACGACGATGACGAGACGGAATATCAACTGGCCCAGGTGCTCTCCCGCGCCGGTTTGAAGTCCGCCGCCCGCAACGCCCTGTCGCGGGTCGGGACCACCGATCCAAAACTCTACGCCGCCGCCCGCGCCCAGTTGGCCGTGGCGCTGGAAGAAGACGGCCAGTCGCAGGAGGCGCTTACCGAGCTTCGCCGCGCCGCCGCCGCCAACCCCGACGATCGGCAGATCGCCTTGGTCTTGGCCGGTCAACTGATGCAGCTGAAACAGCATGACGAGGCGCTTGCGCTGTTGGACGGGCCGCTTCTGAACACCGCCGATCAGGGCGCCAGCGTCCACTTCCTTCGCGGCGCCGCCTATGAGGCGTTGGGTCGTGTTCCCGAGGCCGAGGCCGAACTGTGGGCCGCGCTTCAGACCGCGCCGAACGACGCCGATATGCTGAACTACCTCGGCTATCTCTGGGTCGATAAGGGACTGCGGGTGCAGGAAGGCGCCGAAATGATCGCCCGCGCCCATGCGCTGGAGCCCGACAACGGCAACATCCAGGATTCGCTGGGCTGGGCGCAGTTCAAACAGGGCCAGTACGAAACCGCCGTCAACACGCTGGAAGAGGCTGTCGACAAGGAGCCGTCTAACGCCGAGATCAACGATCATCTCGGCGACGCCTATTGGAAGGTCGGTCGTCAACGCGAAGCCGTCTGGCTGTGGAACCGCGTCCTGGTGCTGGAGCCTGAACCTGAACGTCGGGTCGAGGTCGAACGCAAGATCGCCAACGGGCTGGACAACGCGCCGAGCGCTCAGGGCGTCTCGCAATAGGTCATGCCCGCCCTGACCGCCCTGGCGCCGGCCAAGATCAATCTGTTCCTGCACGTCGGAGCGGTGGACGCGGACGGCTATCATCCGCTGTCCAGCCTGGTCGCCTTCGCCGATGTCGGGGATCGCGTGTCGGTCGAGCCGGCGGATCGTCTGTCGCTGACGGTCGATGGCCCTTTCGGCGGCGGGCTGGGCGCGACGGACGACAATCTGATCCTGCGCGCGCTGCGTCAGCTGGGCGAGGCCTGCGGCATCGGAGCGCCGAAACTGAAGGTCACGCTGGACAAGCGCCTACCCATCGCGGCGGGGCTGGGCGGCGGATCGTCCGATGCGGGCGCGGCGCTGAAGCTGGCGCGCGACGTCTTGGCGCTCGATCTCGCCGACGCCGCGCTTGAGGCGGTCGCGGGCGTTGTCGGCGCGGACGGGCCGATGTGTCTGCGGATGCGTACGGCCTGGGCCGAGGGGAGGGGAGACGTGCTGACCGACGAACCCCGCCTGCCGCCGCTGCCGGCCGTGCTGTTCAATCCCGGCGTCCCCTCGCCGACCGGCGCCGTCTATCGCGCCTATGACGCAGGGCCGGTGCGGGCCCCCGACAGACCCGCACCGCCCCTTAACTGGTCCATCGTCCCCGTCATCAAATGGCTGTCGGCCCAGCGCAACGATCTGGAAGCGCCTGCACTGGCCCTGACGCCGGCGATCGACGCGGCCCTGTCGGCGGTTGCGGCGACCGACCAGATCGCCTTGACCCGCATGTCCGGCTCAGGAGCGACGGTGTTTGGTTTATATCCCAGCGACGACGCGGCCCAATCCGCTGCGCGCGCATTGTCCGCAGCACATCCCACGGCCTGGGTCAAAGCAACGCAACTGTCCGTACAGCAACGCTAAAGCGTTGTGGCCGAATACCGGCGATCAGGCTGCGAAACCGGCGATTTTGCCCAGGTCTCGCCCAGATCATCACAAACGTTACGCATTGTTTCGAAATCTCGGAACCAGATCACGACGTTCTGATTTGAGTCGGCAGTTCCGATGTCTGGAACGGGTCGCCGTCTCCCCCGTGGCGATCCTCAAACAGGAAAAAGGAAATCGCCATGCTTCGTGCAAAACTGCTTGCCGCCACCGCCGTCGTCAGCCTGATGGCCGCCCCTGCTTTCGCCCAGGACATGACCGCCCCGGCGACCACGACGACGCCCGCCCCGGCGACCATGCCGCAAACCGATCCGGCCATGCCGGCCATGCCGGCCATGCCGCAGACGCCGGCCCCGACGGCTGAGGCCGCCACGACCACGACCGCAGAGGCGACCACGCCTGTCGCCGGTGAAACCGTCGTCGACAAGCTGAAGGCCAGCGGTCAGTTCACCACCCTGCTGGCCGCGCTGGACGCCGCGCCCGACACCGACCTGATCCTGCTCGACCTGCATATGCCGGGCAATCATGGCTTGGCCGGGCTGGCTGCGATCCGCGCCCAGCACCCGGGCGTGGCGGTGATCGTGGTCTCGGCCAACGATGACCCGCGCGTGGTGCGCCGCGCCTTGGACCACGGCGCCGCCGGTTACCTGCCCAAGAGTTCGGGCTTGAACGAGCTGCGCGAGGCCATCCGCAGCGTCATGGCCTGCGAGCAGTGGTTGCCGGCCTCGCTGCGTGCCTCGGTCTCACGCGCGCAATCCTCCAGCCACGACAGCGAACAGGCCGCACGCCTGGCCAGCCTGTCGCCACAGCAGTTCCGTGTGCTGGCGTGCCTGGCCGATGGCCTGCTCAACAAGCAGATCGCCGACCGCCTGGACGTGCAGGAACGCACGGTCAAGGCCCACCTGTCGGCGATCTTCGAACGCCTGGGCGTGCGCAACCGCACCCAGGCCAGCGTGGTACTGCGTGAGCTGGAACTGAGCGACCCCGCCCGCCAGGCCCTGTAGGAGCGGCGTCAGCCGCGAAGCTGGTAACGCTTGAATCCCCGGCCCAACTGTCATCTGACGATCTCCCTGCTTCGCGGCTGATGCCGCTCCCACAAGAAGATCCGTCTGAGCGCGTGTGATGCTTGGCAGTAGCGTTGCGGATCAGCGACGGCACGCCGGGTCGGCTTGGCATACCCGGTTGTCGCGTTCGGCAGCCTGTTTGCCCAAGCTGAGCCCGACGACCAGCTGGAACATGACTGCTACCAGGACGAGGCTGGCAATCCACAGGCCGATTTTCATCCGGTCAGCTGGACTGATGGCTGCGCTGCCAGGGGCCGGGCTGGCGATGGATTTGCCCGTGTCGAGCAGATACTCCGCCGCAACCCCGAGCGCCGACGCCACCGCCATCCGCGACTCAAGCGAGGCGTTGCCTTCGGTTTCCAGTCGTTGCACCGTGCGCGGGCTTAAACCGCAGATGCTGGCCAGGTGTTCCTGCGACCAGCCGCGGGCTTCGCGCAGTTGCCTGATCCGCTTTCCGTCGATCTTCACTGTTTCATCTTCCATGCCGCGTTCCTGCCGATGTTAGCTGAGCTGCGAGGTTGCCGGGCAGCCGCCTTCGCCAACACGACAGAAAGCCGACAGCAGTGTGTCGTCCCAAAGGAATCAACGGCTTGCGTGCTTCCAGGGTGCTGGAAGAACTGCTCCCCCGTGCGCATGCAGTTGGGAGAGACAGTCTTCGGATGGGGGCCGTGCCATGCCATCATCGGGCACTGATCACGATGACTGGAGTGTCTGCTTGAGCAAATGGATGATGTCGGTAGTGGCAATGGTGGCGCTGAGCGCCTGTAGTGGTGCTCACCAGGCTGCACCCAACGCCACACCGGAAGCGGCTGCCGCAAAGCCTGCAGCAGCAAGCGCGCAGCGTGGCGAAGGCCGCCCTTATGAAGTGCTGGGCAGTGAAGTCTGGGACGTGCCGGATCCGGTCAGTGGTCGCAACTACCAGGTGTTCGTCGCCCTGCCAGCCGGCTACGCGGACAACCCGGACAAGCGTTACCCGGTGTTATACGTCACCGATGCCGACTATGCCTTCCCGCTGGTCTGGCAGATGGCGCGGCGCTTGAATGTCGAAGGCCGCAAGATCGAGAACTTCATCCTGGTCGGGCTGCCGCCGCAGGAAGGGCTGACGTCCAAGCGGAGTCGCTCGCGCGACTACACGCCCAGCAATCCCGTGCGGAAGCCTGAGGGTTACTACAGCGATGACGTCACCTACGGCGGGGCCGCGCATTACCGCGACTTCCTGGCCGCAGAGGTGCTGCCGAGGATTGATGCGCGCTACCGCACCGATCCGGCGCGACGCGCATTTGCCGGCCATTCCTATGGCGCATTGTTTGGCGCCTATGTGCTGACCACCCAGCCGGATCTGTTCAACACCTACATCCTGTCCAGCCCTTCGCTGTGGTTCGACCAGCTGTTGCTGCCGCGCATGCAGGACAGTGCTGTCATCCCGGCGCAGCCGACCCGCGTGCTGTTGTCGGTGGGCAGCTACGAAACCGTCAAGCCGGGGCCGCGCTACTCAACCGGCAACGACATGCTGCGGCAAGCCGCAGATTTCACTGCGCAGCTGCAGCGCAGTGGCCGCAAGCTGCAGGTGGACAACATGGTGATCGAGGGTGAGGACCATCTGACGGTCTACCCGCGGGTGATTACCCGTGCGTTGCTGGAGGTGATGCCGGGGGAAGGGCCGTATACCGGTGGTTGACCGTCAACGTCATCCACGCATGGCGTGGATCTACTAAAAATGAAGTAGATCCACGCCATGCGTGGATGACTGCCTCACGCCGCCTGCGCGTCGGGGCCGGTCAATACGCCGGCATCGGCGTGGCGGAAGCAGAGCCGGATGGCGTCCAGCAGCTCGCTCATGTTGTACGGCTTGGGCAGGAAGTGGATGCCCTCACGCAGCTGCGGCAGCACCGCGTGCTGGT
>NZ_DLTK01000057.1:0-13546 GCF_002500885.1 Brevundimonas sp. UBA7838 | reverse complement strand
ACCACCTGGTGCGCGTCAACCGCATCCATACCTTTGAACAGCTCATCAGCCGCTACGGGCAGGGCCACGGGTGCGAAATCTGTAAGCCGCTGGTGGGATCGGTACTGGCCTCCTGCTGGAATGAATACCTGCTGAAACCGGCCCATCTGCCGCTGCAGGACACCAATGACCGCTATTTTGCCAACATCCAGAAAGACGGTACTTACTCCATCGTGCCGCGCATGGCTGCCGGGGAAGTGACTGCCGACGGGCTGATCGCCATCGGGCAGATCGCCAAACGTTATCAGCTCTACAGCAAAATCACCGGCGGGCAGCGTATCGACCTGTTTGGTGCCCGGCTGGAGCAACTCCCGGAGATCTGGCAGCAACTGATCGATGCCGGGTTTGAAACCGGGCATGCCTATGGCAAATCCCTGCGCACGGTGAAATCCTGCGTCGGCTCCACCTGGTGCCGCTACGGCGTGCAGGACTCCACCGGGCTGGCGGTGATCCTCGAGAACCGCTACAAGGGGCTGCGCGCGCCGCACAAAATCAAAATGGCGGTGTCGGGCTGTACCCGTGAGTGTGCCGAAGCCCAGAGTAAGGACGTGGGGGTGATCGCCACGGATAAGGGCTGGAACCTGTACCTGTGCGGCAACGGCGGCATGAAGCCGCGCCACGCCGATCTGCTGGCGGCCGATGCGAATACGCACCGTCTCGATCCCAGCAAGGCCGAGGGCCTGCTGCTGACCTCGGCGCGACTGGCGGCCTGGAGGGCTGCCGGCGCGTCCTGGCAGTTCGACGTGGTACCGACCGTGACGGCCCTAGCGGGTCGAGCGGGACGGAAGATCACCAGCTGGAAGTTCTTCGACGACGCCATCGCTCAATCCATCGCGGACAACCGCGCCGCCCTCTCAATCCCGGAAGCCACCCCCCATGCAGGCCAAGCCCATGACCGCATTTCCGCCAGCCAATCTGCCCGCCGCGAGAACCGAGACCGTGCGTCTGCCGGCGCTGACTGGGCCTCTGAGGTCATGGCTTCTCGACGAGCCCTCTGACGCCGTCGCCGAGAAGGTGATCGCCGAAAGTGAGATGCTGCGCAGCCAGGCCACGATGATGATGCCCGCGCTTCGTCAGGAGGCTTTGCGCCCAGCTTCGCACGACGACATTGTCCGGATCATCAAGAGCCGCGAACAGACGTTCGGCGATCTGCGGACAGCACGCACTGAGGTCGAATGGGCGGCGTTCTATGCCGACTATTTCGAAGCGCTGGATGGCCTGACGGCTTCGTCGATCGAAGCGGGCATGGTGGCCTACATCGCCTTGCCGGACAGCCAGTGGGCGCCAAAGCCGGGCAAGCTGGCGCACATGGCCCGCAACAGCAACGCGTGCGGACGCTTCACCCGGGCGTACAATCGGGCTCGCGCCGCAGTGGAGAAGGCCCGCGCGCTATCGGCGCCGCCACCAGTCGTCGAGGTCGAGAAGCCGGATCCCGAGGTCGTGAAAGCCCAACTGGCTGAGACCTTGGAGAAGCTGACGGCGCAGGACCGGCTGAAGCAGGCCGCACAGAAGGCTCGCCTGAAGCCGACTCCATCTGCCCCCCTGCCGGCCGGCAGTCACATGAGCGCAGCCATGCGCGCGAAACTGGAGGCCGAGGGCGTGATCCGTCCCTTGGGCCGCGCCGACCATGTCCGAGCCGCTCGCGGCCGCGCCCTTGGCCACAGCAATCCGGCCGACCACGACCGACGCGCCGTCCAGCCGGACTTCCAGCGTGTAGTCGCCCTTGATCCAGTCCGAGGTGTCCGCGACCGAAAACAGCACGCGGCCCTCGGTCTGGACCGTGCCCGCGATCTCATGGTGCGCGTCGGGCAGGCCCTGCCGGTCGAGGAACAGCACGACAGCCCGGCCGGTCAGGTCCATCGGCGTGGACGCGTCAGCGAGCAGGCGCGCGGTGAGATGGACTTCCATGCGTCACCCCTTCGCGGCGAGCCGCGCCGTCTTCCTCGCCGCGCGCTGGGCGGCCTTATCGATCTCGGACCACAGTTCCTGGCCGATGGCCTCGGGAAGGTCGTGCTTGTTCGCATCCCAGGCCGGCCGCAAACTGGGATGCGGTGCCTGGTCGTTCGTCCCGAACTCTTCGGTAATGGCCTGCGGGTTGCCGCCCGGCCCGACGTACATCTCAACCGGGGCGATCTTCTTGTGCTTCGATCGCTGGCGCCGGGTCAGCTTGGTGCTGATGCCGCCGCTTTCCCGCAGATCGCCCGTATCCACGCGAACCTTGGCGCGCCAGTCCCGGTCGATCGGCTCGGCCGCCTTCTTCAGCGCTCGGCGGCCTATGTTCTTCGCCGTCGCCCTTTTTCCGATGTTCGCCAGAGCCTGATCGATGGCTTTCAGCCCTTCGACCTTCACCTTCCAGCTACGAGACATCGTCCCGTCCGACGACGGTGATCTCCAGCCCGAAACGGCGGCCGATCTCCTTCACCCGCGTAATGGCGTAGGTTCGGCCGGAGAAAACCAGCTGATCCTTCGGCGTCAGATCCGAGACCTGGCTTGAATACCGAATGGTGAACCGCGCACCGATCTCCGACGCCCGCTCCCCAGCCCGGAACTTCTCTCCATCGCTGACCGGCTCATACTTTGCCCAGACCGAGGCGAGATCGCCCCAGGTCGAGACCTCGTTGTTGTAGTCGTCCCGCGTGATCACTGCTCGCTGCAGGGTGACGCGCCGGTCCAGTTCGCCTGCGCGCATGGTGATCTCCTCAGACGCGATAGGGCCGATAGGCCTGGAGCAGGGCCTGGGCTGTGGGATTGATGCCGAAGGTCTGGCCGGCGACGACGCTTTCGCGGTTGGCGTAGAGGTCGCCCAAGGGTGACACGGGCGCGACAGGAGCCACCGGGGACACCGGCGCGCAGGGGCCTAAAGGCGACACCGGGTTGCAGGGTGGACAAGGACCGAAAGGCGACACCGGAGCCAAAGGCGATACTGGGGCGCAGGGAATCCAAGGCCCCAAGGGCGACCAAGGTGTTCAGGGCATCCAAGGTTTACAGGGGCCGAAGGGGGATAAGGGCGACCCCGGAGGCGCCGGCGAGGCGACGGCGGTGATCTTGAAGCCCCGCCTCTACGCTAATCCGGTTGTCCATCGTCTCGGCTCGCGCTGGAACAGGCGGGGGAGCGGCTCGGGCGGATACGCATCAGGCACCCAGGTTAAGGCTGTGCCGATCGATGTGGTCGGCCTCGACATTCTCGGCGTCACCATACACGTCCAAGGTAGCCTGGTCGGCACCGTCTATTTCGAGGCCGGCATCTACGACAGCGATGCGGACGGCCTGCCCCGCAATCTGCTGGTCAAAGAAGACTTCCAGATCACCAGCGGCGGCGGGAAGAACTTCTCGTTCACGACGCCAGTTCTTGCCTCCTCGGGGCATAACGGGCGCCTCTGGATGGGCTACGCCATGAACTTCGCCTCAGGCGCGGGCGTGCAGCTTTCGCACAGCGTCCCGACAGGCATGGCAGCTTTGGAGGTCGGCACTTTCGACGCGGGAGAGTCGCTCTCACTGGATCTGGCCGGATCGTCCCTCGCCAGCGCAAACTCGATCAGCGGGACCCTTGGGACGCCCGGCCGCGCCTGGCCTTCCTCTTTCGGGGCCTACGGCATCTCGCCTCACGAACAGTTCCCCAACTATGCCGTGCGCGTAAGGAAACCTGCCTGATGAGCATCTACTTCCCCGAAGAGGACCGGTGGAGCTATGGGACGCTCGCCGAGCATCGCGCCAGTCGCAAGACGGCGATACGCACCGAAGCGCATGGCCGAACGCTGTCGATCTGGCCTTTGTGGAAGCAGGCCAACGCTGCTCTAGGCCTATACGATCAGGACAAGGCTGGGCGCTGCCGAGACTACCTTGCGCGGGTCCAGGACTACGTGGACACACTGGACGCCCAGATCGACGCGGCACCAAATCACGACGCCATCGAAGCCGTCGAGTTCCGGTCTGACGACTACGAGACCCCGACGTGACGGCCGCTGGTCGGCGTCAAAGCCCTAGTGCGAGCGTCTGCCGCCTGCGCTGGGACCGGATCATCAGTCTGATCATCATTCCCGCCGCCTTCTGGGCGGCGCTCATCTTCGCATTCTCCTATTGAAGGGACGCTCCATGTCACTCTCTGAATCCCAGGCCCGCGCCCTGCGCCTGAAACGCGCCGACCGTGTCGGCGACATCGCCAACGCCCAGGCCGACATCGACGCCATCGACCGCGAGCTCGCCGGTCAGGCTGAACCGACGACGCCTGTCACCACCACGCCGAAGGCTTCAGTACTGCCACCGATCGCCGGCCCGCTGACGCCGAACGCTTGGGGCAACCCGTGGACGCCGTCGGACTGGGACGAGCCGAAGATGAACGGCTATCGCTGGTCCCCCAACAACATCTTCCTCGACGGCAACGACTTGAAGGTGCGCTTGACCGAGAAGAACAGCGCCCAAATCCAGCAGAGAGACGCAAGCCGAAGCTCCAAGGGCCGCTGGGAGGTCGATGTCACACTGGCCGCGCCGACGCCGGGCATGATCCAGGCGCCGCTTTGGACCTACAACAACGAGACCCGCGACGAGATCGACTTCGAATGGGTTGGCGACAAGGGTCTTCACCTGACGGTCTACGCCAAAGGCGTCGCTGTCTGGTCCAAGACCATCGCCAATGTGAAGGACGGTCGCCACCACATCGCCATCGAGTATGAGGCCGGTGTGTCGGTGATCTTCATCATGGACGGCGTCGAACTGGATCGCGTGACGCCCGCTCTGTCGAAAGGTGGCGCGTTCCCGACCTCGCCGATGAAGGCCTACATCGAGGTCTGGCCGTCCCTGTCCGAGGGCTGGGCGGGCAAATGGCAGGGGGCTGGTTCAGGCCTGACGATGACCGTTCACGGGTTCAGGCAATCCTGATGGTTGCGGCCCGGCGTTAAAGCAGCAGCCTCGCCGGGCCGCGTTCTACGCGATCTGCCGTTCGCGAAACAGTATGGCAGACAGCCACTGCTTAACCCGCTGCGTTTGATCTTCGGTACCACGCGAAAACAGGATCGCGGCGACCACTGCAATCAGCGGGACGGTCGCCACAACACCCCAACTGTAAATCGAGGCTGGTATGCGGTCGTTTGGCACGATGAAATTGCAGACGAAAACGACGATCGGAAGGTGAGTGGCGTAGAGCGAGTAGGAGGAACGACTGCCGAGCGACACGAACGTCGATAGACCTTTGGCTTTTCCGAATCCGGACCGCATGCCGAAAACGAGGAAAACCGAGAACGATGCCGCCAACAGAAGGTCGTTCCATTCGGCCGGAAGCGCGAGCAGCTTTGATAGGGCGTTCAGACCACAAAATGCCACCAGGGCACCACCCGGTAAGGTCCAGTGGAAACGTCTATCGACCCAGAGCCGTTCAGCGACCAGATAGACGACGCCGCCGAGCATCCAGCAAATAAACAGATGGAAGCTTGGGATTAGAAGAAGGGCTGCCGCTGCAGGCGCAATAAGCCACCACTTGCGAGATTTGACGGCGAGATAGGCTAGCGGGAAGTAGATATAGTACCAAAACTCGCAAGCCAGCGTCCAAAGCGCGCCGTTGGACCCGAAGGGCGGCACCGCAATGTCTTGTAAGAAGAAGGCGTTGCCCAAGAGGACGGGCCACGTTAGGCGCTCAGACACGTCATAGGCGAGCGACACCGAGCCTTGCGTTCCTTCGTAAAGCGGGGAGGCAAGCACCGTGCTTCCAATTAGATCAAGACTGGCCCCGAGCAGAAGCGCGGGCAGCAGAACAATCCAAAGCCGAGTGGATCGCGCAAGCAGATAGTCCTTGAACGAAAAGCGGTCGCCGGCGCGAACGACTGAACGCACGATCCAAAAGCCGGAGACGACAAAAAACACCACGACCGCATTGTGGCCTTGCGTGGTCACCATGCTCAGCGCCTGGTGAAGCATTCCCGGCGTCAGCGGACGGTCGATGACCATCTGCTGGGTATGCGACACGACGACGACAAAAGCAGCGACGGCCCGAACGACGTCGATGAAGTCATAGTTCGATGATCTGAGAGCACGTGGTTCGGTCATTCGGCGGCTGTAGCCAAAAACCCTCGACCAAACTAGCCACAACTATCAGTCACCACGATGCTATGCGCCGCGTGAGCGGCTCAGCTAGTCACCCGCTATCGGGGCCGCCTGACGCAGTTCGGGCACGAGCCGCGACGGGCAGGCGATTAGCGCACCCAGGAAGCGGATTCACCGGATGCGCGGCACGCCCGCGAATACGAGGGCGGTGATCCAGGTCAGCATGGGCAGTAGCATAGAGGCGGCCCTTTTCTTCTCGACCGCCATGCCACCCCCGAAACGAAAATGGCCGGGGCATCTGCGGAACCTCCGGCCCAAAGCTCCCCGCTAGAGCGAGCGCTCAGCTCAACCTTGACGGTATACCGCGCACCCGAGGCGCGCAACCCCCACAATCTGGAGACTGACCATGCCGTATGTGCTGGGCGCAAAGTCGCGCGCCGAACTCAAAGGGGTGCACCCTGATCTGGTCCGCGCGGTCGAACGGGCCATCCAGATCACGACGCAGGACTTCAGCGTCCATGACGGCCTGCGGACGGCCGAAGAGCAGAAGGCCCTGGTTGCATCTGGCGCTTCCCAGACCATGAACTCGATGCACCGTCCCCAAGCCGACGGATTCGGCCATGCCGTGGATCTGGTGCCCTTCGTCAACGGCAAGATGCGCTGGGAGTGGCCGGCCATCTATCCGATCGCCGCCGCCGTCTGGCAGGCCTCACGCGAACTTGGCGTGCCGATCCGCTGGGGCGGCGCCTGGATCAACATGGCCGACATCAAGACGGGGACGCCTGGCGCTATGAAGGCAGCGGTCGATGCCTATGGCGCGGCGCGGCGGAAGCTGGGCAAGGCGGCGTTTACCGATGGCCCTCACTTCGAGCTGAAGTCGTGAGCGTCGTTCTCGCCTTCCTCACCTCCCGCCTCGGCCTCGGGATCACCTGCGGCGTCCTGATCCTGCTGTCTGCCACCGCCTCCTATCAGTGGGGCGTCACGCACCGCGACATGGTCCGCGAAGAGCAGCGGGCGAACGGCCTATGGTCGGACATCAACGCCCCGAACGTCGGCTACAAGGACCGCCTGACCATGTGCGGCGCCAACCTCGCCGGCGCACAGGCTGCTTTGGCCCGGCAAAACAGGGCCGTCGATGACCTGAAGGCCGCCAGCGACGCCGCCGCCGTCCGCGCCCAGGCCGCCGTCGATGCCGCTCAGGCGCGCGCTCGCGCCGCGCAGCAGCAGGCCCAGACCCTGCTGCTTGAAACACCCCGCCCCGGCGAAACCCGCTGCGAGGCGGCCGACCGGCTTATCCTGGAGCAAGTCAGATGAACCGCGCCGTAATCCTGTCTGCCCTGCTGCTGGCCAGCTGCGGTACGACCGCCAAGACCGCGCCGGAGCCGGTTGTTCAGATCGTTGAAGTCAAGGTGCCGGTCGCCGTCACCTGCTCGCCAGACATCGGCCCAGAGCCCGCCTACGTGGACACGCCTGAGGCCATCGCCGCAGCGCCAGACATCTTCGCCCGCACGGTGCTGCTGGTCGCCGGACGGGTACAGCGGATCGCGCGGGATGAGGTGAAGACGGCGGCGCTGGATGAGTGTCGACGCTCGGCCGTCACGCCGCCGCGACCGGGCTAGGCGAACCAAGATCAGAGGGGATCGGTTTGACCGACCCCCTTCAGCGTCGAGCTGCGGCTCCGCTATCGAGGCCGTCATCCTTCGGGGTGACGGCCTTTTGTCGTTTTCCGCTCACAGGAACCAGCGATCACCGAGCGGATTAGTTCTGCGGAGCTGGCCTGTGAGGGTGGTGGCCCGGCAATATGCGCCACCCCGCTCGGTGGGCGGTCTATTACGTTCCCTGGGTAAGGCCGCCCCACCCAAGCGCCCTCGGTTCACGCCGGGGGCGTTTTGCTTTGCCCGCCTGGTATCATGCAGCCATGGCCTCGCGCCTGATCGTAATAGTCCGAGATCGAGAACCTGACCTGTAGGGCGGCGCCCTTCGACCCGCAGGCCTTGCAGGCCAGATGCGCGACGAGCGGCAGAGACATCGACGTGTCCAGCCCGCGCGCCGTCTCGGCGGGCACATAGCCAGTGCGGCCACAGTTGCAGAACACGTCCAGGCCTATGCCGTCATCGACCCATGTGGAGATCGGCAGCATCAGCGCGCTTGGAAGCGGCCGAGGCCCAGAATCATGGCTTGGCGAACAAGCCGATCGTTCTCTTCCTTCGACACGTAGGCGACATTCGATCCCGGGCCCGGTGTCGCCGGCAGGCTGGGATGCGGCGCCGGGTTGCGCACGACGCGGGCGGCAAGCTCGGCGTCCAGGCGCATCAGTTCTTCGGTTGATAGGGGCTGGCCCATTGGGTTCTCCGTCGCGCCACCGACCGAAGAAAATGGGCTCTACACCCGCCCCGATGTTCTTGCAATGTTCACGGGCGACCGGTTTGCTACGGATCTGCAAGCAACTGAAATCGTTGAGGTCAGATCGAGGTCGGTTTGTGGAATTTGTGTATACAATTCAATCTGACAGTCAGATTAAAAGTCAGATGCTCTAACCAACTGAGCTAAGGACGCACCGCGCGACGTCCGGGCTGGCCCGAACCGTCGAAGGGCGCCTTCTGTTGTAATCCGGCCTTCCGGTCAAGACCCGGTCTGCTACTCATTGGGCATGAAACCGTTAAATGGCGTCCGCATCATCGAATTCGACGGCTTGGGGCCGGTCACCTTCGCCGGAATGATGCTGGCGGACCTGGGGGCGGAGGTGGTGCGGCTGACGCGCGACGCCGCGGCCGGACCGGCGATCTTCGACGAGGTCGGAGGCGAGGTCCTTCATCGGGGACGAGCGGCCGTTCCGGTCGATCTGAAATCGCCGGCCGATCGCGAGCGCATCCTGCAGCTGATCGATGGGGCCGACGCGGTGATCGAAGGCTTTCGGCCCGGCGTCATGGAGCGGCTGGGCTATGGTCCCGACGTTGTCCAAGCGCGAAAGCCCGCGCTGGTGTTTGGGCGCGTGACGGGATGGGGCCAAACGGGGCCGCTGGCGAATGCGGTCGGGCATGATCTGAACTACATCGGCCTGTCGGGGGTGTTGCACGCCATGGGCGAGGCGGATCGACCGCCCTCCCCGCCGTTGAACCTGGTCGGAGATTATGGCGGCGGGGCCATGCTGTTGGTGGTCGGGGTGCTGGCTGCGCTGGTGGAGGCCAGGACGACGGGCCGGGGACGCGTGGTGGACGCAGCCATGACGGACGGCGCGGCTCTGCTGGGCGGTCTGTTCCAGGCCTTGCGGGGTCGGGGGCTGTGGAGCGACCGGCGCGGAGCCAACCTGCTGGACGGGGGCGCGCCCTTCTATCGCTGCTACGCCTGTCGCGACGGCGGGTTCGTGGCGGTGGCGGCGCTGGAGCCGCGTTTCTACGCTGCGCTGCTGGCCGGCCTGGAGATCGATCCGGCTGACGCGGTTCAATACGACATCGCCGCCTGGCCGGCCCTGCAAGCGCGGTTTGCGGCCTTATTCGCAAGCAGAGACCGCGATGACTGGAGCGCCCATTTCGCCGGGACGGAAGCCTGCGTCACGCCCGTGCTGAGCCTGGCCGAGGCGCCGGATCATCCGCACAATCAGGCGCGTGGAACATACCACAGCGGCCTGCCGCAACCCGCGCCCCGTTTCGACGGCGTAGTTGCTGCGCCCTCCGCCAAGTCCGAACTGACCTTGGATCAAATGGTCACAAAATGGTCCGATCACGCAGGATGACCGACGCAGATTTCGGCGCTAAGGGAACAGCTTAGCGCGACAGGCGTTTGGTCGGCGGAGACCGGGGACTTTCATGACACGCTCAATTTTTGTCTTGGCCGCCGCCGCTAGCGTGCTCGCGTTGTCGGCCTGCGACGACCGTCCTTCGCGCTCGGACGACGACTATCGAGAGATGTCGGTCGAGCCGGCGCCTCCGCCGGTCAAGGAAGACACTCCCCCGCCTGCGCCAGAGGTTCAGGACCCGACGCCCACGCCCCCGCCGTCGACGACGCTTCCGCCTGAGGAACGCACGTCTGAACAGTCGGTCCAGCCCGAGAGCGAGACGCTGTTCTACTGACGAACAGGTTTGCCGGGGGGCGTCCTTTTGACGAAAGATCGAGTTTGACGTTCAGGCCTACCCTGCTGGTCGCCCTCGCGGCGTTTTCGGCCTGCGCCCATGCAGCGGCGGCGGAACCCCGCGCGCAAATCCGGGGCGACATGGACGGCGATCTGCGGCGGGCGCTGGAGCGGGCCGTGGGCGAGGTGGACGGCGCGCCGGCCAGCCGCTTCGAGGCGCGTCATCGCGCCGAGAGCGCCGTGACCTCGGCGACCGCCCTGCTGCGGTCCGAAGGCTACTATCAACCTGTCGTCGAAGACATCGTCGAGGGCGAAGAGACGCCGATCGCGGTGGTTTCGGTCGAACCGGGGCGTCGTTTTCTGCTGACCGTCCCGACGATCCAGTGGGCCGACCCCGCGCCTGAGGCCGAGGCGGCGGACAAGGCCAAGACTGCGATCGCGCTGAAGGCGGGCGATCCAGGTAGAGCGGCAGACGTCATATCCGGCGAAGGTCGGGCCGTGGCGGCGCTGGTGCGTGACGGCTATGCCGACGCCAAGGCCAATCCGCGCCGTGTCGTGGTGGATCACGCGGCCTTCACCGTCGCGCCCGAGTATCGCATCGCCTCCGGCGCGCTGGTGCGTCTGGACGGCGTGCGCCTGACCAGCCAGGGCCGCACCAATCCCGCCTGGGTGGCGGGCCTGGCGCCGTGGAACGAGGGCGATCGCTACGATCCCGAGATGGTCGCGGAGCTAGAACGCCGGCTGCTGGACACCGGCGTCTATGACGGCGTCAGCGTCGCGTTGTCGCCACTGGACCAGATTACCGCCGACGGTCATCGCCCCGTGGTGGTCAGCCTGCAAGACCGCCCCCGTCGCGTGCTGGAGGCCGGCGCCACCTGGTCGACAGCCGAGGGCGCGGGCGTGGACGTGATCCAGACCCGCTACAACCGCTTCGGCCGCGCGGACACGCTGAGGCTGGAAGCGCGGCTGGCAGACATCGACAGCCGGATCGGCGCCGACCTGTCACTGCCCCACTGGCGTCGGCCCGGCCGGACGCTGAAGCTGGGCGCGGCGGTCGTCAACGAGGACACCGACGCCTATCTGCGCACCGCGGTGGTTCTGTACGCCGACCTGCAACAGCGGATCGGCAAGACCTCCTATTTCAACTACGGGATCGGGCTGGACGCCGGGCGCTACAGCGAGACCCGCTACGACTTCACCACCCTGCCCCCGCAGCGCGTGACCTTCGACCGCGATCTAGCGATCATCACCGCGCGGACCAGCGCCTATATCGACCGCTCCAATGATCCGCTGAACCCGACCAAGGGCTGGCGGGTGAATCTGGCGGTTCAGCCGACGGCGGTGACCGGCGAGAGCAACATCCTGTTCCTGCGCACCGAAACGCAAGGCACCGCCTATTTCCCCGTCGCGGGTGATCGCACCATCCTGGCCGGGCGCATGAAGATCGGCTCCATCGTCGGCGGCAGCGAGCTGAACGTGCCGGCCGACCGTCTGTTCTATTCCGGCGGCGGGGGTTCGGTGCGGGGCTATTCGTACCAGAACGTCAATCCGCAGCTGCCGGACGGCACGCCGCGCGGCGGTCTGTCGCTGTTCGAAACCTCGTTCGAGGTGCGCCAGTCGATCGGTCAGAGCTTCCAGGCCGTCGCCTTCGTCGACGCTGGGTCCGTTGGCTTCCAGGAGACGCCAAACCTGACCAACATGCGCTATGGCGCGGGCTTAGGCGTGCGCTACATGCTGCCGTTCGGGCCGATCCGCGCCGATGTCGCCATGCCGCTCAACAAGCGTGAGGGCGATTCCGCCTTCCAGATCTACATCAGCATCGGGCAGGCGTTTTGACCGATACACCGCCCGAAGCCACACCTGAAGAAACGACGACGCCGGCCAAGGCCGCGCGGCCCGCAAAGCCGCGTCGCGCGCTGATCAGACGCATCGCCCTGGGCGTGGGCGTCGTGCTGGCCGGACTGCTGGTGCTGATCGCCGCCGCCCTGGTCGGAGGGCGTTACTATATCGCCTCGGACGGCGGTCGCGACATGGTGCTGCAACGGCTTCAAGACCTGAAGATCAGCCGCTACGGCCGGCTGAAGGTCTATGGGCTGAAAGGCGATCTGCTCAGCGACTTCACCATCGACCGCATCACATTGGCCGACAGTCAGGGCATCTGGCTGGAGGCGAACAACCTCAGCATGGACTGGTCGTATCTGGCCCTGCTGGGCCGCAGTTTCCATGCGAACGACATCAAGGCCGAGACCATTCGCGTCCTGCGTCGGCCCGTGGTCGAGCCGCCCACTGGCGAACCGCCCAGCCCTCAGCCGATCTCGGTCCGCATCGACAAGTTCGCGGCCAACATCGAACTGATGGAAGGTTTTTCCAAGGAATACGGCCGTTGGAGCCTGTCGGGGAACGCCAGCCTGCCGCGCACGGGCGCCAAGAGCGCGACGATCAACGCCGACAGCCTGAACCGACCGGGCGACTTCCTACGTCTGGCGGCGACATTCGGGGGCAAACTCGAAGACACGCGCCTGAACCTGCGCGCCAATGAGGCTCAGGGCGGACCGCTGGCCGGCGCCTTGGGCTATTCGCCGGATCAGCCGTTCTCGGCGGTCGCGGTTCTGAACGCCGATGTCGTCAATGCACGGGTCCAGACGGGACAGTTCGTCCCCCTGATCGTCCAGGGCCATTTTGGCGACAAGGGCTCTCGCGTCGCGGGCTTCGCCGACTTCAGCAACTCGGACCTGCTGGCGCCCTTCGTCACCAAGATCGGCCGCACCGCGCGGTTCGGCTTCGCCATGGTTCCTACGCCGGACAAGGCCAGCCAGGGCGTGGCGTGGAAGCTGATTTCCGACAACGTCCAGTCCGAGGCGCGCGGCCTGATCCGCAACTCTGATCGCAGTTCGCCCGATGGAATCAGCCTCAACATTCAGACGGCCTCGCTGAGCCGGCTGGTCGGGTCCGATGTGGCGGGACCAGCGGCCTATTCCGGCCTGTTCAAGGGCGACGCCCAGACCTGGACGCTGGACGGCCAGGTCACCCTGCTGAACGCCAATGTGGCCAGCTATCGCGCTACGCGAATCGCCGGACCGTTGAACGTCGCGGTAAAGAACGGCCGGATTGATCTCGACGGCGACATTCGCGCGAACGGCGGATCGGGCGAAGGCATCATCGGCGGCCTCTTGGGTCCCGCCCCGCGCGTGCAGATGAAGGCGGCGCGGATGAAGGACGGCGCCATCCTGCTGACCAAGGTCGATCTGCAGGGCCAGGGCCTGACGCTGAACGGCTCGGGCTCGCGCAATCTGCTGGGCGGGATGAACTTCCGCGGCGAGGCGCAGTTGACCGACGCCAGGCGCGTGCTGCCCGACGCGCGCGGCGCCTTCGGCGGTCCGATCCGGGCCTCGTCGGCGCGGGCAG
>NZ_DLTK01000017.1:0-3927 GCF_002500885.1 Brevundimonas sp. UBA7838 | reverse complement strand
CGCGCCCCAGCAGGCGTGATGTCACCTCGCCGGGACGCCCCTGAGGAAAGCCCGGATGGAAGGCGCGCTGACCCTTGCGCAGCGGCGCCTCGACCGCCACCGGCAGCGCTGCGGGACCGCCGTCGGTGATCAGCAAGGCGACGTCGGCGCGCGGCGCCAGACGGACGTCGGCTGCGACCGCCCGCCCCTCGCCGACCACCAGCGCCGGCTTGCGGCACCCTTCGACGACATGGCGCGCCGTCACCCAGCGCCCCCGTCCTGCGATGGAGAAGGCCGTGCCCGACGACGGCTTGAACGGCGCCTCGCCCGCATCGACGGTTACGGCGGCGTCAAAGGGGGTGATGGGGCCCAACAGCGCGCCCTCGGCCACATCGGCGTCGGCCTCCGCGACCGGCGGCGCATCGGCGTTCTCGCGTCGCCCCAGGGACACCGCCAAAAACACGGCCGCCACCGCTCCATAGATGGCCCAGTCCGGCAGGCGGGGAAACTGCATCGCTCCGGCCGATCAGCCGGTCAGCGCGGCGGACAGGATCACGGCCGTCGCCAGCTTGGCGCCCAGCAGCACCACCGCCGCCGAAATCTCGCCGTGGCGGATCCGCTCCGGCAGGCCCGTCAGCAGCAGGTCCACGACCCGGAAGGCCAGAAGCTGCAGCACCACGGTCGCCACGCCCCAGATGGCGATGTCGCGCACCGAGGTCGACACCGCCAGCGACACCGCCAGCGGCACCGCCAACCCCACCAGAATGCCCGCGAAGGCGATGGCGGCGGCGACATTGCCCTGACGGATCAGGGCGACCTCGTTCCACGGCGTCAGCAGCGCATAGACCGTCGCCCCCGCCGCGAGCAGCAGCAGGGTCACGATCAGGTGCATCACCATGACCGGGAAGCCCGAGGCGAAAGCCTGCACCTCGGCGCTGGAAAGGACGTTCGACAAGGAGGGGTCCATGCCCAGACGCCTTGCCCGATTGTCGCCCCAATCCGCAAGCGCGCCGGGGACACACTGCGTGACATTATGTGTCCAAAGGTTGTGCCCTCTCATCAATGGAGGGCATCAGGCTCAGGCCGCCGCTTGCTCCGCCTTCCGCAGAGCAGAAGCCCTGATCTTCTCGCTTTCCGACTTCAGCTGACCGCAGGCGGCCAGGATGTCGCGGCCGCGGGGGGTGCGGATGGGCGAGGCGTAGCCGGCCTTGTTCAGGATGGCGGCGAAGCGTTCGATCGTCTTCCAGTCCGAGCATTCGTATTCGACGCCGGGCCAGGGGTTGAACGGGATCAGATTGATCTTGGCCGGAATGCCCTCGATCAGCTTCAGCAGGGCGCGCGCCTCTTCGGGGCTATCGTTGACGCCCTTCAGCATGACGTATTCGAACGTCACCCGCCGCGCGTTCGACAGGCCGGGATAGGCCCTGATCGCCGTCATCAGCTGGTCCAGCGGGTACTTCTTGTTCAGCGGCACCAGCACGTCGCGAAGTGCGTCGTTGGTGGCGTGCAGGCTGATGGCCAGCATGGCCGCCGTGCGGTCGCCCAAGGCCTGCAGCTGCGGCACGACGCCCGAGGTCGACACGGTGATCCGACGGCGCGACAGGGCGATGCCCTCGTTGTCCGAGATGATGTCGATGGCGTCGGCGACGTGGTCCAGATTGTAGAGCGGCTCGCCCATGCCCATGAAGACGATGTTGGACAGGCGCCGGTCTTCCTTGGGCGACGGCCATTCCTCCAGGTCGTCGCGCGCGACCTGAACCTGGGCCACGATCTCGGCGGCGGTCAGGTTGCGCACCAGCTTCTGCGTGCCGGTGTGGCAGAAGGTGCAGTTCAGGGTGCAGCCGACCTGGCTGGACACGCACAGGGCGCCGGCCCGGCCCACGTCGGGGATATAGACGGTCTCGATCTCGATGCCCGGCGCGGTGCGGATCAGCCATTTGCGCGTGCCGTCCTTGGACACCTGGCGCTCGACGACCTCGGGGCGGGCCAGGGTGAAATGCTCGGCCAGCTTGGCCTGCATGTCCTTGGCGACATTGCTCATGGCCGAAAACTCGGTCACACCATAGTGGTGGATCCAGCTCCAGACCTGGCTGGCGCGCATCTTGGCCTTCTCGGGCGGACAGACGTTCGCGTCGATCAGGGCCTGGCGCAGGCCGGCGCGCGTCAGACCGCTGAGGTTGACGGGCGCCTTGACGGCGGGCGCGTTAGAGACGCGCGAAAGATCGAGCGTGATGCTCAAGGCGGCGATCCTGCGTGAGGTTGAGCCGGCCTATATAGCACGGATCCCGGCGATTGCATGGCCGGGGCGGATTCGACCGCCTAGAGGCCCACGTCCCAGACGCCGGCGTCGCGCATCCGGGTCTCGCGCGCCTCCTCGGCCCGACCGCCCATGTCCTTGGCCATGCTGCGGATGGCGGTCGAAACGGTAGCCTTGTGAACGCCCGGCACGATCGCGTGGGCGAAGGCGGCGCCCGCCAGACCCAGCAGTTTGAAGCCGAAGCCGGCCGAGGCGGCCATATGCTGCAGATAGGACTCCTCGACCTCGCGCGGGTGGTCGCGGAACAGGCGGTCGAACGGGGCCGAGCCCGAATGGCGGCGGTCGATCGTCGTCTGACTCATGGCGGCGGCCTTCCCTGTTCCCGTAAGACCATGGTCACGCCGGACGGCTGGCGACGCAACCCCCATCGCGATCTGTTCATTGGACGTGACCGACACGCGACCTGCCCGCTTCAGACCCATCGTCAGAAATGAAAACTCGGTCTAGGGTCGGCGTTCGATCAAGGAAATGCCCATGCCGATCCGCCTATCGCCCGCCTCTTCCATGGCCGTCGCCCTGGCCCTGATGGCCTCGGCGACGCCGGTGCTGGCGCAATCGGGCGCGGCAGGCCTGCCCTATGACGCCCGGCGCGGCGTCTTCAGCTTCTCGTCGGGGCTCGAGGGCTCGCTTCCGGCGGTGGTTCAGGTCACGACCCTGGGCCAGTCGCGCGGTCCCAGTTCGGATGCGGCCGATCCCAAACCCTACGCCTCCGGTTCCGGCGTCATCGTCGATGCGGCCGAGGGGCTTGTGATCACCAACAATCACGTCGTCGAGGGCGGGCGAAAGTTCACCGTCGATCTGACGGACGGTCGGTTGTTCGACGCCGTGCTGGTGGGGGCGGACAAGGCGACCGACATCGCCGTGCTTCGCATCACGCCTGACGGTCGGCCGCTGAACCTCAAACAGGTCCCGACGGTGGATTCCGACACCCTGCGCACCGGCGACCTGGCCTTCGCGGTCGGCTATCCGCTGGGCCTGGACCAGACCCTGACCATGGGCGTCATCTCGGGCCTGAACCGCTCAGGCTTGGGCGATGCGGTCGAGGACTACATCCAGACCGACGCGGCCGTAAATTCGGGCAACTCCGGCGGGCCGCTGCTGGATAGCCGGGGCCGGCTGATCGGCATCAACACCTCGATCCTGTCAGGAGGCCTTGGCGGCGGCAACGACGGCATCGCCTTCGCCGTGCCGACGCGGATCATGCTCTACGTCGCCGACCAGTTGAAGAAGAACGGCGAGGTCAAGCGCGGCGCGACCGGCGCCATCTTCGGCTCCCTGAACGCCGAGCGCGCGCGCGACCTGCATCTGGGCATCGTGCGTGGGGCCGTCGTCGCCGATGTCGCGCCGGGATCGCCGGCCGAACGCGCGGGCCTGCGCCATAACGACGTCATCACCCGGATCCAGGGCCGTCCCGTCGCCAACGCCGGCTCGGTTAACGCCACTATCGGCATCGCCGCGCCGGGCTCTGACCTCAGCGTCTCCTATCTGCGCGGGGGCCGCGAGGCGACCACGTCGCTGGCGGTCGAGACGCCCGCTGATCAGCCCGTGGTCGTCGGGGCCCAGTCGGTGCTGTCCTATGGGGCGACGCTGCGAGACCAGGACGGCGGCGCCCAGGTCACGGCCGTCGCGGG
>NZ_DLTK01000027.1:0-14525 GCF_002500885.1 Brevundimonas sp. UBA7838 | reverse complement strand
TCCGATCTGACCCGCCCGGGCGCGCAGCCCTCGGCGCCGGAGCGCGATCAGGTCGAGGCGCTGCTGGCGGGGTAGGGACGCGGTCTGCGCCTCTTCATCGTGGTCAGACCCCTGGCGGCGGACCGGGGGGCGTCGGGAAGGCGAGCGGCGCGACGGCGGCGCCGGGAGAACCGGCCGTGACGGTCTGGTAAAGCTGAAGGCCGAGCGGCGACCAGGTGAGGGCCTCGATCGCCGCGATCATGGCGATCTGAACCCCCAGACCCCAGAACCAGGCGGGGTGGATCCGGCGGGTCTTCGCCAGATCGATGATCATGCCGATGACTGGAAACGCCAGGGTGACGAGCGTGGTCGCCTCCCAGGCCCAGGGGATCAGCAAGGGCATGGGCAAAAGCCGACCGACGGCCGGCCCCAGCAGGATCGCCATGGCGGAATAGTGCAGGCGGCGATGCCAGTCCGTCGACCGACGAAGCCACACCGCAGCGATGGTGAGGCCGACGAAGGTCGCGAGCGACACGGGGTCGAAGACCAGAAACTGCACGGGCCGGAAGAAGAAGGGCACGTCGCCCCGACGCACCATGGCCTCGGTGACCAGCCAGCCCAGGATCAGCATGGGCGCCAGCCAGCCCAGCGGTCGGTGCCAACGCAGTTGGCCCGTGGCGATCAACAGGTTCTGAAGCAGGAAGATGACGACCCAGCCCATGAAGACCACGGCGTGGGCGTGGACCAGCAGCGGGGCCTCGAAGCTGGAACGGCCCATGGCGAGCTGAAGCGAAAAGCCCGCCACGACGACAAGCGCCATGACGACGGCCAGCCCCGGAAAGACGCGGTCGGCCCTGCCCGTCGTGTTCGCACTCACCATGACACACCCCCCGATGTTTCCGGCGAAACTTAACGCCGAAGCCCGACTGCGGCAATCTGGAATATCAGTGATATGTCGAGAATCGACTGGGCCAGGCGCAGGCGTCGCCGCGCCAATGTGACACTGTAACGCCGAAACGGGTTGTCGGCGGTGGAAAGGCGGGGTTAGGTCTGGGGTTCGGGATTTGTGGGGACTTCAGACGATGATGATGCGTGGACGTGGGGTTGGGCTAGTTCTGGCGGCGGTGCTGCTGAGCGGCGTGGCGGGTGGGGCGTTAGCCCAGAACGCGGGGGCCCAGAACGCGGCGCCGGCTGTGGGGCCGATGGTCTATCAGCAGCCGCCGGCGCCGATCGCGGACATCCTGGACGCCAAGCCGACGCCGTCGTCGATGCTGAGCCCGGATCGGCGGACGCTGGTGTTGATGGACCGGTCTAATCTACCCAGCATCAAGGCCCTGGCCGAGCCGATGCTGAGGCTGGCGGGGACGCGGATCAATCCGAGGAACAATGGCGCGGCCGAAAGCCGGGTGGCGTGGCTGACGGGTCTGAGCCTGCAGGCGGTGGATGGCGGGCAACCTCGCGTCGTGGCCCTGCCCGACGGCGCGCGGTTCACGGCGCCGCGGTTCTCGCCGGACGCCAAGTCGCTGGCCTTCGTGCTGGACCGGCCGACGGGGCTGGAGCTGTGGGTGGTGGACGTGGCCTCGGCGCGGGCGCGCAAGCTGACCGATCCGGTGGTCAATATGACGGGCGGGACGGGTTATGAGTGGCTGCCCGACAGTTCGGGCCTTTTGGTCGAGGCGGTCCCGGCGGGGCGCGGTCCGGCGCCGGACGTGACGGCGGCGCCCACGGGGCCGAACATCGAGGAGACGGCCGGGCGGGTCGCGCCGGTGCGGACCTATCAGGACCTGTTGTCGAACCCCGGCGACGAGGCCCTGTTCGACCATTATTTCACCAGCCAGCTGACGCTGGTTCCGCTGAACGGCCGTGCACGGACGATCGGGGCGCCGGCGGTCTATCTGGACGCGTCGGTGTCGCCGGACGGCAAATACATCCTGCATGAGATCGCCAAGCGGCCCTATTCCTATGCGGTGCCGGACGACCTGTTCCCGACCGAGATCGTGGTGACGGATCTGAACGGTCGCGTGGTGCGCACGGTCGCCGACCTGCCGCTGAGGGACGATGTGCCGACCGCCTTCGACGCCGTGGCGCCAGGGCCACGCGCGGTCGGCTGGCGCGCCGATGCGCCGGCGACCCTGACCTGGGTGGAGGCGCTGGACGGCGGCGACATCCGCCGCGAGGCCGAGTTCCGGGATCGGGTCTTCATGCAGGCCGCGCCGTTCACGGCCGAGCCCGTCAAGCTGATCGACCTGAAGGAACGGTATGGCGGCATCGTCTGGGGCCGGGACGACCTGGCGATCGTCAACAGCCGCTGGTTCAACACCCGGCATGAGACGCGGTTCGTGATCGATCCGTCCAATCCGGGCGAGGGCCGGGTGCTGCTGGAGCGGAACTATCAGGCGCGCTACGACAATCCGGGCCAGCCGGTGACCCAGCCGAATGCGCAGGGCCGTTCGGTGATCCGCTTCGATCCGCAGGGGCGCATCCTGATGTCAGGCGCCGGCGCCACGCCGCAGGGCGAGTTCCCCTTCCTGGCCGCCATGGACCCGGCGACGGGACGCAGCGAACGGCTGTGGACCTCGGCCAATACGGATTATGAGGCGGTGGTCGGCTTCCTGGATGCGGACGGCAAGCGGGTGGTGACGCAGCGTGAGACGCGGCTGGATCCGCCCAACCTGCAGATCCGCGACCTGACGACGGGCCAGACGACGCGGCTGACCAACTTCCCCGATCCGGCGCCGCAGTTAGCCGAGGCGACGCGGCAACTGGTGACCTATGAGCGGGCGGACGGGGTCAAGCTGTCGGGGACGCTGTATCTGCCGGCCGGTTACGACAAGGACCGCGACGGGCCGCTGCCGATGCTGATGTGGGCCTATCCGGCCGAGTTCACCGATGCGGCGGTGGCGGGCCAGACGGTGGACGTGCAGAACCGGTTCGTACGGCCCGGCGGGTCCAGCCATCTGTTCCTGCTGACCCAGGGCTATGCGATCTTCGACAACCCCTCCATGCCCATCATCGGCAAGGATGGGGCCGAGCCGAACGACACCTATGTCGAGCAGCTGGTCGCCGACGCAAAGGCCGCGGTCGATGCGGTGGTCGGCATGGGCGTGGCGGATCGCGACCGGATCGCCGTCGGCGGCCACAGCTACGGCGCCTTCATGACGGCGAACCTGCTGGCGCACAGCGATCTGTTCCGCACCGGGATCGCGCGGTCGGGGGCTTATAATCGGACGCTGACGCCGTTCGGCTTCCAGTCCGAGCAGCGCAACTATTGGGAGGCGACCGAGGTCTATACCGAGATGTCGCCCTTCACCTATGCGAACAAGCTGAACGAGCCGATCCTGCTGATCCACGGCGAGGCGGACGACAACTCGGGCACCTTCCCGGTGCAGTCCGAGCGCTTCTATGCGGCGCTGAAGGGGCTGGGCGCGACGGCGCGTTATGTCACCCTGCCATTGGAGGCGCACGGATACCGCGCGCGGGAATCGGTGGGCCACACCCTGTGGGAGATGACCCGCTGGCTGGACCAGTATGTGAAGAACGCCCCGCCGAAGCCGGCGGCGAACTGAGCGATCAGGGCTTGGACGCCGCGGCCTCCGCCGCGGCGTTGACGGCCGCCAGACGGGCGTCCTGCTCCGATTGAGGCGGGACGCCGAAGACGGCGCGCAGGCTGTCGGGGATCAGGGCGCGGTCGTAGGGATCGAGGGTGGCCGGGGCGTCGCGGGTCTTGCGGGTCTGGGTGCCGTAGATCTGCGGCTTTTCGGTCATCTGCAGATAGCGATCCAGCGTCGCGGCGGCGATCCAGGCGCCTTCGGGCGAGCCCTTGGCGACGGCGGCGACGGCCAGGCTATGGGCCAGCAGATAATCCTCGGGCGTGGAGCCGTGCTGGAACACGAAGGCGGCGGCGCGATAGTCCTCGCCGGTGCTAAGCGCGCCGGCGTCCAGCAGGGCGCGGGTCTGGACCCGGCGCGCGGCGTCTTCGGCGAGCATTGCTGTGACGCGGGCACGGTCTTTGAAGAAGTCCGGCGTCAGGTTCTGCCTTACGGCCTGGTCGGCGGCGAAGATGGCCGCCATCTCGGCGTTGTTTTGAGGCGAGGTCTCCTGCGCCAGGGCCGGAACGGCGAAGGCGAGGACGACGGCCGACATCGCGGCGGCGCAGGACAGGCGAGACGGGCGCATGGAAGATCTCCGCTGAAGCTTGAGCGGACATTGGTCTGCGGATTTGCGGCCGAAACCGGGCGGCGGGATTACAGTGTCGTCAGGGTCTGACGATCAGTCGCACGACCTCGCCGGCGTGGAGGCGGTCGAAGCCGGTGTTGATGTCATTCAAAGGGATGACGCCGCTCATCAGGCGATCCACCGGCAGGCGGCTCTGGCGATACAGGGCGACGTAACGGGGGATGTCGCGGCTGGGGACGCAGGTGCCGATGTAGGAGCCCTTCAGCGTGCGCTCTTCGCCGACGAGGGAGACGACATTGACGGCAAGGGCCGCATCGGGCGGCGGCAGGCCGGCAGTGACGGTGGTTCCGCCGCGCCGGGTCATCTTCCACGCCGCCTCCAGCGCCCGGACCGAGCCGGCCATTTCGAAGGCGAAGTCGGCGCCGCCGTTCGTCAGGGCGCGAACCTGATCGACCGCATCGGGGGCGGCCGCGTTGACGGTTTCGACCGCGCCGAGGGTGCGAGCCAGGGCCAGCTTGTCCTCGGAAAGGTCGACGGCGACGACGGGGCTGGCGCCCGAGGCCAGGGCACCGAGCACGCTGGCCAGGCCCACGCCGCCCAGGCCGATGACGACGACGCTCTGGCCCGCCTTGACGCCGGCTGTGTTCACCACGGCCCCGACGCCGGTCAGGACGGCGCAGCCGAACAGGGCCGCCTCTTCGAACGACAGGTCGGGATCGATCTTGACCAGGGAGCGGCGTGAGACGACGGCCCGCTCGGCGAAGGCGGAGCAGCCGAGGTGGTGGTTGACCGGCTCGCCCTCGCGGAAAATCCGGCGGGCGCCGGACAGAAGCTCGCCCCGGCCGTTGGCGGCGGCGCCAGGCTCGCACAGGGCGGGACGGCCGCCGGCGCACGGGTTGCAGTGGCCGCACGACGGCATGAAGACCATGACGACGTGATCGCCGATGGCGAGATCGGTGACGCCATCCCCCAGCGCCTCGACCAAGCCCGCCGCCTCGTGCCCCAGGGCCATGGGCAGGGGGCGGGGGCGGTCGCCGTTGATGACGGAAAGGTCCGAGTGGCACAGGCCCGCCGCCTTGATCGCGACCAGCACCTCGCCGGGGCCGGGCGGGTCCAGCGTGACGGTCTGGACCGACAGGGGGCGGCTATCGGCGTAGGGGCGGGCGGCGCCCATGTCAGACAGGACGGCGGCGCGGGTCGTGAGGATCATGTGGTCAAGCTCATTCTTGCGCTAACGCCGCCGACGCGGTCGGCCGCTTCTTGAGCGCGTTCGTGATCAGACTGTTACCGATAGGCGCTTGACCTAACGTCGTCCAAGCTAGAGCGTCGGGATCGAGAGCGACGGTTCGCGTCGCCGAGGGAGACGACGATGCCGAAACGAGACGAGGGCGCGCTGGCGCAACGGGCGACCTACAAGGCCTTTCACATGGTCTCCACCCGCTGGGCCGACAACGACCAGTACGGCCATATCAACAACGCCAAATTCTACGAGTTCGTTGACTCGGCGGTGAACGCCCACCTGCTGATCGCCAATGCGCTGGACGAGTCCATCGGCCTGGTGGTGGATTCGGGCTGTCGCTACACCTCGTCGCTGAAGTTTCCCGATGTGATCGAGGTCGGCATCAAGGTCGATGCGATCGGCACCTCCAGCGTCACCTACGGCTTTGCGGTCTTCAAGCGCAGCGTGGATGTTCCCGCCGCCATCGGCCATTTCGTCCACGTCTATGTCGACGCCGAAACGCGCCGGCCCAAGCCGTTGCCGGCGCGGCTGAGGAGCGTGGTGGAGAATCTTCGCGCGGGGTAGGGGCTGTCGCCGTTTTCCGCCGTTCAACGTCCAATTCCTAGATTTCGATGTCTTCCGACCCCGCTGATCTTGATGACGCCTTCTATCTGAACGTCTCGGAGGCGGATGTGGCGACGACCGGGGATGATCCCCGCGCCAGCCTGGAACTGGTCGTATCCATGCGCATCGCCTTCGTGGCCCGGGCATGGATCACGCGCGCCAATGCGCTGTTTCGCGGTCGAGGCCATACGGCGGCCCAGCGCGCGCACCTGTATGTTCTGGCGTCCAAGCCCAAGGGGCTGACGCAGGCGGAGTTGGCGGCGATCCTGCGGATATCGGAGGCGTCGCTGTCGCGCCGCATCAAACTGTCGATCGAAGAAGGGCTGGTGTCGCGTCATCCGTTTTGCGGCGACGGACGCGCCAACCTGATCCGGCTGGAGCCCAAGGGGCTGGATGCGCTGAACGCCTCCGATCGCGTCGCACGTGAGGATCGCACCCGACTGCTGGCGGGCGTGACCGATGACGAACTGGCCATCACCGCCAAGGTCCTGAAGCTGCTGACGGATCGCGTCCCGCAGACGCCCGAACGGTCCGACGCCTGACGACATCGGACCGCCCTGAACGTCAGTCGCCCGCCAGGACCCAGGTGCGTTCGTTGGTAGGGTCGAAGACGAACCGGAACTTGCGCATCATGGGCAGGCCGACATTGGGGGTTCCGCCCTCGATGAAGCGAAGCTTGGGGCTGTCGACCACGACGCCGCCGACCTTGACCGGGCCATCGGCCTGGGCCTCGTACACCGGCTGGGTTCCGGCGGCCGAGGTCGCGATGCCGATCTTGCGCGGCTCGCCCTTCAGCTTGATCTGGCTGACCAGAGACAGCGGCAGGAGGAAGGCGCTGTCGTTGCCGGTGTCCAGGGTGGCCTCGACCGAGGCACCCGGCAGATCCAGGGCGACGACCGGCAGCCGTTCGTCGTCGGAATAGGCGTGTCCGGGGCCTTCGGGGCGCTGGGGCGCATCGGGCGCCATGATGCGAAGTTCGCCTTTCGCCAGGTTCATCTCGACCAGTTTTCCGGGGAAGCTGTTGGGGCCGAAGATGCCGACTTCGTCCTCGTCCCTGAACTCGAAGACCGTGGCGGGGCCCTCGGTGATCTCATAGCCGCCCAGGGTCACGCCCTTCAGGCTAGTCGTATAGCCGGGCACCATCAGGCCCGTGCTGCCGTCCCTGGACTGGGACGGTCCCACATTCGGCATGCCGATGTCGTCGGCGTAGGACTTGTAGATCAGATTGCCGTTGGTGCCGGTGTCGAAGACGACGGGCGCAGGATGGCCGCCGTTGATCCGCATCATCAGAAGCGCCCGGCCGTCCGAGACATAGAGCGGGATGCGGGCCACAGCGGCCGCCGGCGCCGACGCGGTCGCCTGAGGGGTCGCTTGAGCGACGGGTGCGGCTTGCGCCGCAGCGAGGCCAGCCGATAGGCTGACCCCGGCCAGGCAGGACGCCGCCATGGCGCGTTTGAACAGGGACCGGATCATGCATTCCTCCATGGACGTCGATAGTCCGATTAGGACTATCGAGTCGGATCGGGTCAAATGAACAATCGGCAAGGAAGCCTGACGGAGCTGGAAGGCGCCATCCTGTCGGAAATCCATCACCGCGGCGCCTCGACCGCCTTCAAGGTGCGCAAGGCGTTCCAGGAGTCGATGTCTCTGGAATGGAGGGGCAGCGCGGGCGCCGTCTATCCGGCCATCCGACGATTGACGAATCGTGGCGTGATCGAAGCGGTCGAGACGAGCTCGCGCCGGGGCACGGTTCTTCTGTCCCTGACGCCGCAGGGAGTCGCGGTGATGGAAGACTGGATCTGCGACGCCGAGCGCGCCGCCAGTGTCGGTCTGGATCCCTTCCGCTTGCGCTCAGGCATGTGGGACCGCCTGCCGCCTGTCCGAAAGGCCGAGGCCATGGCGGCCCTGAGGCGCACGGTGGAGGCGGAAATCGCCGCCTTGCGTCAGTATGTGGTGTCGCTGGACCCGATCGAGCGTCCCCGCATCGAACTGGCGATCAGCCTGCAGCTCAGCCGCCTGGACTGGCTGGACGGGCAACGCGCGTCATAGACCTCGCGCCCGCCCCTAGGCGTCGAGAATGACCTGGCCGTCTTCCTTGACGAAGGGCTTGGCGAGATGGTCGGGCAGCAGGTCCAGCACCGCCTCGGACGGGCGGCACAGCTTCACACCCAGGGGCGAGACGACGATGGGGCGGTTTATCAGGATCGGGTGCGCCGCGATGGCGTCCAGCAGCTTGTCGTCCGACAGGCTTGTGTCGTCCAGGCCGAGGTCGGCGTAGGGCGTGCCCTTTTCACGCAGGATATCGCGCACCGATCCGCCCATCCGTTCGACCAGTTGGGCCACCAGCGCGCGGCTGGGCGGAGTCTTCAGATACTCGATCACATGCGGTTCGATCCCGACGTGGCGGATCAGGGCCAGGGTGTTGCGCGACGTGCCGCAGGCGGGGTTGTGATAGATGACGACGTCCATTGGCCTCAGTCGCAGCAGGGGGCCAGTTCGGCCAGCAAAGGTTGGCAAAGCTCGGCGCGGCCCTGGCAGCAGTCCTTGAGCAGGAACAGCACGACCTCGCCCAGTCGATCCAGATCGGCGCGGTAGATGATCGACCGGCTGCGCCTCTGGGACGCGATCAGTCCGGAGCGCGACAGCACGCCCAGATGCGCCGACATCGTATTGGTCGGAACGGCGAGCCGGTCGGCGATCTCTCCGGCCGGCAGGCCGTCGGGCGCATGGCGGACCAGCAGCCGGAAGGCATCCAGTCGCGTGGATTGCGCCAGGGCAGCGAGCGCCAGAATGGCCGGTTCGGATTCCATTATTCCAAGATACTGGAAATGTAGTGTCGTGCAACATAGAGGGGGCTCTGCGGTCGTCGGTCGGCCGAGATGGAGCCGCCCATGATCGTCGCCTTTCTGATCTTCGCGGTCACCATCACCCTGGTGATCTGGCAGCCGAAGGGCCTGCAGATCGGCTGGAGCGCGATGGGCGGTGCGGCGGCGGCGCTGTTGCTGGGCGTCGTCACCCTGGCCGACATCCCCGTGGTCTGGGACATCGTCTGGAACGCCACGGCGACCTTCGTCGCGATCATCATCATCAGCCTGTTGCTGGACGAGGCGGGATTCTTCGAATGGGCGGCGCGGCATGTCGGGCGATGGGGCGGCGGCCATGGGCGCAGGCTGTTCGTCCTGTTCGTCCTGCTGGGCGCGGCGGTGTCGGCGGTCTTCGCCAACGACGGGGCGGCGCTGATCCTGACGCCCATCGTCATCGCCATGCTGCTGGCGCTCGGCTATGGCCCCAAGGCGACGCTGGCCTTCGTGATGGCGGCGGGCTTCATCGCGGATGCGGCCAGCCTGCCGCTGGTGGTGTCCAACCTAGTCAATATCGTCTCGGCCGACTTCTTCGACATCGGCTTCGACCGCTATGCGGCGGTCATGGCGCCGGTGAACCTTGCGAGCATCGCGGCGACGCTGATGGTGCTGTTTGTCGTCTTCGGGCGCGATATTCCCAAGGCCTATGACGTCGAGCGCCTGGCCGCGCCGTCCAGCGCGATCAAGGACCGCGCGACCTTCCTCTGGGGCTGGATCATCCTGGCGGTTCTGCTGATCGGCTTCTTCGTGCTGGAACCGCGAGGGGTGCCGGTGTCCGCCGTCGCCGCGACGGGGGCGGTCGTCCTGCTGTTCGTGGCGGGGCGCGGCGCGGTCATCAGCACGACGAAGGTGTTGCGCGAGGCGCCGTGGCAGGTCGTGATCTTCTCTTTGGGGATGTATCTGGTCGTCTATGGGCTGGGCAACGCCGGTCTGACGCGCCAGATCGCGGGCCTGCTGGACGGATTCGCACAGGGCGGGGTCTGGGGCGCGGCCTTCGGAACCGGGTTCCTGACCGCCTTCCTGTCGGCCATCGCCAACAATATGCCGACAGTCCTGATCGGCGCCTTGTCGATCGACGCCTCGGGCGCGACCGGCGCGGCGAGGGAGGCGATGATCTACGCCAATGTCATCGGCAGCGACCTGGGGCCGAAGATGACGCCCATCGGCTCCTTGGCCACATTGCTGTGGCTGCACGTCCTGGCGCGAAAGGGCGTGAAGATCGGGTGGGGCTATTATTTCAAGGTGGGCGTGGTGCTCACCCTGCCTGTCCTGGGCGTCGCCCTGGCGGCCCTGGCCTTACGCCTGAGCGTCTAGCGCCTTAGTCGTCCAGACGGCCGATCAGGAACAGGGCGCCGACGGCGGTCAGGGCGCCCAGGATGAAGGCGGTGACGATGGCGCCGGTGGCGACGGCGGTGGAGACGGTGACCGGGCGGGCTTCGTACCACTCGACAATGTCGGCCTCGTGCAGGTCCTCGTCCATATAGCCTTCGGCTTCATAGATGGTGTCGTCTGCGGTCATGGCTTTACGCTCCGTCTGTCTTGTCCGGATCAATACGCCCAAACGGTACAGGTTCCACCCCTGTCGCCCCCGATCGGCGTATCGTGACAGGATGCCGCTCTTCGTTTAGGAGGCGCGGCTCAGGTTCAGAACGCTCAAAGACGATCCCATGGCCGGCCACTCGAAATTCAAGAACATCATGCACCGCAAGGGGCGCGCCGATGCGCAGCGCTCCAAGCTGTTCTCCAAACTGTCGCGCGACATCACCGTGGCGGCCAAGTCGGGCCTGCCGGATCCGGCGGCGAACCCGCGCCTGCGCCTGGCGGTCAACAACGCCAAGGCCGAAAGCCTGCCCAAGGACGTGATCCAGCGCGCCATCAATAAGGCCGCCGGCGGCGACGTCGATACGATGGAAGAGGTCCGCTACGAGGGCCGGGGTCCGGGCGGCGTGGGCATTATCGTCGAAGCTTTGACCGACAACCGCAATCGCGCGGCGTCCAACATCGGCGCGGCCTTCAAGAAGAACGGCGGCGCGCTGAGCGAGATGAACTCGGTCGCCTTCATGTGGGACAAGGTGGGCAAGATCACCTACGCCGCCGAGGCCGGTTCGGAAGACGCCGTGATGGAGGCCGCCATCGAGGCCGGCGCCCAGGACGTCGAGAGCGATCTGGTCAAGCCCGACATCTATGAGGACGCCCCCGGCCACACCATCTGGACCGCCTTCGAGGATCTGAACGACGTCGCCGAGGCCATGTCCAAGGTGCTGGGCGATCCCAAGTCCACCGCCATCGTCTGGAAGCCGCAGTCCGAAGTGCCGGTGACCGGCGAGGCCGTCGGCACCCTGTTCAAGCTGCTGGACGCGCTGGACGCCGAGGACGACGTGTCGGCGGTCTATTCGAACGAGGACATCTCCGACGAGGACGCGGCCAAGTACGCGGGCTGATCCCGAACGACCGCGAGTCGTTCGCACGGAACCGGGTCGTGCGCCTGGCGTAACGAGGCTTCACCGTTACGCCTGGAGCCCCCTATGGATATCACCCAGCTGATCCTCGACGACCATGCCGAACAGCGTCGGCTGTTTGCGATCATCGAACAGATCGACCCCAAGGACACCGATGCGCTGAGCGCCGTCTGGTCGCGGTTGTCGGCGTTCCTGGATGTGCACGCCGAGGCCGAGGAGCGTTTCTTCTATCCCGAGCTGCTGAAGCAGGGCGAGGGCGCCAACGACGCCGAGGACGGCACGGTCGAGGGCGAGACCGAAGACGCCATCGAGGACCACAACAAGCTGCGCGACGCGGTCAAGGCGGTGGAAAAGCACAAGGTCGGCACCAAGGCCTGGTTCGACGCCGTGGGCGAGGCCAACGTCGTCAACTCCAAACACATGGGCGAGGAAGAGCGGCAGGGGCTGACCGACTTCCGCATGAACGCCGACGTCGAGACGCGCCATGAGCTGGCGGTCCAGTTCGCCGCCTTCGAGGCCGAGTACATCACCGGCGTCAAGCCGGTGAACAAGGACCCCGAGACCTATATCGAAAAGCACGGCTGAAGCGGTCGCTGTGACCACGATGTCGCAGCATCGTCCGTCCAAGGAACATCCGCGCTCGCCCCGTCGTTGAGCGCGGATGAATCTGGGTAGTCTGGAAGGCGCCGTCCTGCCGATCCTCGGCGCGGTGATCGCAGGCGGGGTCATCGGCTTCGAGCGCGAATGGCGGGGCCGGGCGGCGGGCCTGAGAACGCACATCCTGGTCAGCCTGGCGTCGGCCCTGCTGATGCTGGCGGCCATGTCGCAGGCCGATTGGGCGTTCCGCGCCCTGCCCGACGAGAACATCGTCACAGACCCGACGCGGATGGCGCACGGCGTGCTGACGGGGATCGGGTTCTTGTGCGCAGGCGTGATCTTCCGCACCGGGTTTTCGATCCACGGGCTGACTACGGCGGCGTCGCTGTGGATCACATCGGCGATCGGCATTCTGTTCGGGGCAGGGCTCTATGCGCTGGGGACGGCGGCGACGGTGGTCACGGCGCTGATCCTGATCGGCTTGAGGCTGATCAATGGGCGTTTGCCCGCGCGCACGGTGGTGGACGCCGAAGTGTGCTGGGAACGGCGCGAGGCGTCGCCGGAGCCGGCGATCGAGGCGGCGCTGAAAGCCATCGATGAGGACGCGCGACACGACCGCTTCGAGCTGATCGATGGACAGACCATCCGACGGACCTGGCGATTGAAGGCCGCCGAGGAAAGCCAGCTGAAGCGGCTGGCGGAACAGCTGTGCGCCATACCGGGCGTGGTCGCTTACAGCCTGGACCCGCGCGACGACTGAAACCGTTCATTGCCCGATAACCCTCTTTGCGGCATGAGGGGAACGGATGGCGAACGAACCTGTTAGAATCATCGGCCTGGACCCCGGTCTGCGACGCACCGGCTGGGGCGTCGTCGTGTCGGATGGCGCGCGCCTGAGGTGGGTGGCGCACGGGGTGGTGGCCCCGCCCGAGACCGCGCCGTTCAGCGAGCGTCTGCTGCATCTTTTCGAGGCGCTGGGGACGATCTGCGCCGATCACGGTTGCGAGGAGGCGGCGGTGGAAGAGGTGTTCGTCAATGTGAACCCGTCCTCGACGCTGAAGCTGGGTCATGCGCGGGCGGCGGTGATGCTGGCGCCGGCCAAGGCGGGTCTGACAGTGGCGGAATATTCGCCGAACCTGATCAAGAAGGCGGTGGTGGGCGCAGGCCATGCGGACAAGAGCCAGATCGCCTTCATGGTCAAACGGCTGCTGCCGACCGCGGGCGACGTGAAGGCGGATGCGGCCGACGCCCTGGCGGTTGCGATCACCCATGCGCAACTCAGGAAGCGGTCCTTGCTGGAAGCGATGCACCGGGGGGCGGCGTGATCGGGCGGTTGAGAGGCGTGTTGGCCGAGGTCGGCGAGGCGGAATGCCTGATCGACTGCGCGGGCGTGGGCTATGTCGTGTCGTGCGGGGCGCGGACGCTGGGGCGGCTGCCGGCGCCGGGCGATGAGGCGACGGTGCATGTCCATTCGCAGTGGAGCGAGGATGCGGGGCCGCGCCTGTATGGATTTCTGACGCGCGACGAGCGGCGGGCCTTCACGACCCTGCTGGCTATTCAGGGCGTGGGGCCCAAGGCGGCGCTGGCGGTGCTGGACGTTCTGCCGCCCGGCGAACTGGCGTCGGCGGTGGCGCGCGAGGACAAGGCGGCGGTGGCGCGGGCCAACGGCGTGGGGCCGAAGCTGGCGCTGCGGATCGTCACCGAGTTGAAAGGCAAGGCCTTGGGCGACGCCAGCTTTGCGCCCGTCGCACCCGGCATGCACGTCGAGATCGCAACGCCCGTTCCCTCGATCACCGGCGAGGCCGTGTCCGCCCTGCTTGGGCTGGGCGTCGCCGAGGTCAATGCGCGCCGGGCCGTGGATCAGGCCTTGATCCGTCTGGGCGAAGAGGCGGAGCTGTCGGCGGTGATCCGCGCGGCGCTGCAGGAGTTGGGGCGATGAGGGGGCGTGATTGGGGAGTGGTGAGCCGTGAGTCGGGCGCGAAGTCTCTCACGGACATGATTCACGCCTCACGATTCACGACTCACGTCTGGATTTCCGTATGACCCGCGTCATCTCTCCCGAGGCCGAGACCGGCGAATCCTTCGACCGCGCGCTGCGGCCGCAGACGTTGTCGGAGTTCGTCGGCCAGTCGCAGGCCAAGGGCAATCTGAAGGTCTTCATCGATGCGGCGCGCGGGCGGGCCGAGGCGCTGGACCATGTGCTGCTGTTCGGACCGCCGGGACTGGGCAAGACGACGCTGGCGCAGATCGTGTCGCGCGAGCTGGGCGTGGGGTTCCGGGCGACCTCCGGGCCGATCCTGGCCAAGGCGGGCGATCTGGCGGCGATCCTGACCAACCTCGAGCCGCGCGACGTCCTGTTCATCGACGAGATCCATCGCTTAAGCCCCCAGGTCGAGGAGATCCTGTATCCGGCCATGGAGGATCATGTGCTGGACCTGATCATCGGCGAGGGGCCGTCGGCGCGCTCGGTGCGGATCGACCTGGCGCCGTTCACGCTGGTGGGGGCGACGACGCGGGCGGGCCTGCTGGCGACGCCGCTCAGGGACCGGTTCGGCATTCCGCTGCGACTGGAGTTCTACACGCCCGACGAACTGACGGCGGTGGTGCGCG
>NZ_DLTK01000012.1:0-11712 GCF_002500885.1 Brevundimonas sp. UBA7838 | reverse complement strand
AGCGACGGCGGAGGTGTGCCGGCGGCACGGGGTCAGCTCTGCGACCTTTTACAAGTGGAAGGCCAAGTTCGGCGGGCTCGACGTGTCGGAGGCTCGGCGGCTGAAGGCGCTTGAGGATGAGAATGCTCGGCTGAAGCGGATGCTGGCGGACGCGATGCTGGACAACGTGGCGCTGAAGGACCTGCTGGGAAAAAAATGGTGACGCCCGCCGGTTGGCGCGAGGCGGCTGGCCATCTGCAGGCCGCCTACGAGATGAGCGAACGGCGGGCGTGCCGTGTCCTGGGCGTCGATCGGACGAGCGTGCGCTATCAGGCGACGCGCCCGGACGACGGCGCTCTGCGCGACCGGCTGAAGGCCCTCGCCCAGGAGCGTCGCCGGTTCGGCTATCGGCGCCTGCACGTCCTGCTGCGACGCGAGGGCCATGCGGTCAACAGGAAGCGGGTTCAGCGGATCTATCGCGAGGAGCGACTGACGGTGCGCCGGCGCGGCGGCCGGAAGCGAGCGATGGGCACGCGGCGGCCACTGGACCTGCCGCTGGCGCCCAACCAGCGCTGGTCGCTGGACTTCGTCGCCGACCAGATGACGGACGGGCGGCGCTTCCGCATCCTGACGGTGATCGATAACTGCACCCGCGAATGCCTGGCGCTGGTGGCCGACACCTCGCTGTCGGGCGCGCGGGTCGTGCGGGAGTTGGACGCCGTCATCCGGCAGCGAGGGCGGCCCGACACCATCGTCAGCGACAACGGGACGGAATACACTTCGAACGCGGTCCTGGCCTGGGCCGACGACACCGGCGTCGGCTGGCATTACATCGCGCCCGGCAAGCCCCAGCAGAACGGCTTCAACGAAAGCTTCAACGGACGCCTGCGCGACGAGCTGCTGAACGAGACGCTGTTCCGATCCTTGCCGCACGCCCGCGCAGTGCTGGAGGCGTGGAGACGCGATTACAACGAACGGCGTCCGCACTCGAAGCTCGGGTGGCTGACGCCGCAGGCTTATGCAGAAGCGCTCAGCGGACAGATCGGCCGGTCCGCTGCGCTGGTTGGGGGCTGCGCTGACCGGCCTCTTGCCAACCCCGACAACCCCAGCTCAGATCAACCCAGGACTCTCGTTATGGCTGGATGAGAAACGGGGGTCACGTCACGTCGACCATCAGGAAGGCATCGCCGACGACGAGACGCACGCCTTTTTTACCCGCTTGATGGACGAGAACGGCGCGATGCTCTCGGGTCGTGTGACCTACGAGATGATGGAGAGATACTGGCCTACCGTCGCTAGTGGCGAGGTGGATGCACCTGCGGCGATCCGCGAGTGGGCGGTCAAGCTGGAAGACAAACCAAAGTATGTGGCGTCAACGACGCGTACGACGTTCCCGTGGACAAACAGCCACCATCTTGGCAGCGACTTACATGCGGCGGTGCAAGCGCTGAAGGACGCTACGCCGGCTGGCGTGCTCCTCGGCAGCGGCAAGCTGGCGACGGAACTAGATCGGTTGAATCTGATCGACGA
Source organism: Brevundimonas sp. UBA7838 (assembly GCF_002500885.1). Lineage (NCBI taxonomy): Bacteria > Pseudomonadati > Pseudomonadota > Alphaproteobacteria > Caulobacterales > Caulobacteraceae > Brevundimonas > Brevundimonas sp. UBA7838. Next base: position 10,203 of record NZ_DLTK01000012.1, on the reverse strand, counting down.
ATACAAACTCGTCGTTCATCCAAGGATCGCAGGGCACGGTCCGACCCTTTATCACGCCGGCTTGTCCGCAACACGCAGACTAGAACTGCTCTCGACCAAGCCTTTCAGTAACGGCGCGGTCGCTATGCATTACCGAGCTCATTGTTTGAAAGTTGGGACGATGTCCGCTTCCCACCCGAGGCGGACATCGGCCCAGCCGATTACGCTAGTGCGATCTGGGGTATTCGCATGTCAAAGTCGCCTGCTGGATCGTTCGAACTGACCATGGGCAGTGATGTCCAGCGTGACGGCATGTTCCTCGAACTGTCGGATGGGGTGATCGAACACGCGCCCTTGGCAGAGGTTTTCTACGCTGACGCAAACGGTCAGATGACCTTGGCGACGTTTGATAACGGAAGCATCCCCCTTGAAGTCGTGGAGTGGCTCATCTCGGAAGCTAAGCGAAGGCTACAGCCAGTCGATGACCGCTAACCACCCGTAGCGGACATTTGAGGTGCCTGATCCAATCGGCCTTGGTCACAAAGTCAGGCTGACGTTCCTCGCCCCGACGTTTCGGCCTGCACCCCATCCGCCTCTGCATCCGGATCGCGGCCTTCGCTGCGGTCAAACCATCGCATCACCGGCGTGACCGTGATCCCGTGCAGCAGGATCGACATCAGGCAGATCAGCCCCACGATGGCCCACAGCCGGTCGTCGCTCTCGAACGGCGCGGCGTTCAGCCCATAGGCCAGATAGTAGAAGGACCCCACGCCCCGGATCCCGAAGAAGGCCAGAATCAGCTTCTCGCGCATCGGCCGCCTCCAGCCGATGAAGCCGATCATCCCGGTCAGAGGCCGCACCACCAGCACGATCGCCAACGCCACCATCGCATCCAGCGGCCGCAGCGGCGCCAGCAGGCCCGACGCCAGCGCACCGCCGAACAGCACCAGCACCACCATCATCGCCATACGCTCGATCTGCTCGATGAAGTCGTGCATCTCGACTTGGAAATCGTGGTCCCGGTCGGCGTGCCGGAACGCCAGCGCCGTGATGAACACCGCCAGAAAGCCGTAGCAGTGCAGCATCTCCGTCACCGAGTATGAGATGAAGGTCGCCGCCAGGGCGATGAACCCGTCGCGCGTCGCGGCCAGTCGAGTGCTGACCGGAATGGTGAAGGTCAGCCAGCCGAACAGCCAGCCGATCGCCCAGCCGATGCCCAGCCCGGCGCCGATTTCCCACAGCACGCTGACGGTCAGCCACTCTACGAACCAGTCGTCCTTCTGGCCCGCCGCCACCAGGGCCAGGGCGATGGCCAGGTTCACGAACGGGAACGCCAACCCGTCGTTCAGCCCCGCCTCGGACGTCAGGCCGAACCGCACCTCGTCTTCACGCCCTTCGCCCGGCGCCGCCACCTGGATGTCCGACGCCAGCACAGGATCGGTCGGCGCCAGCGTGCCGGCCAGCAGGATCGCCCCCGCCAGGCCCAGCCCCAGGACCGTCCATCCCAGCAGCACGATCGCCACGATCGACAGCATCATGGTGACGCCCAGCAACCGCCAGGTCACGCCCCATCGCCTCGGATTGAAGATCCGGTCGATCTTCAGCCCTGCCCCCATCAGGGCGATGATCACCACGAACTCGGTCAGCCGCTCGGTGATCTCGGGATAGGTCTGCGGCAGCGGATCGAACCCCACCTGCGGCAGGCTGAACAGCGCGGCCCCAATCCCGACGCAGACGATCGGCAGCGAAAGCGGCGCGCGCCGGAACACCAGCGGCAGCCACGCCACCAGCGCGACCAGCGCCCCCACCACAAACAGCATGAGGATATAGGGATCGGGCATGGCTCTCCGGAGGATCGACAAGGCGTCGTTCCCTTAATGCGGCAACGCCCGTCCGGTTACCGGTCGTTTCTAGAGGCTATGGTTCCACGCCCCGTTGTTTCGATGAGGAACGTCCACTAATCACCCCGATTTGGCGTCAAGGGCGACTGCTTTCCGGCCTAACGGCCAACATCCGCGTTCGGCGCCAAAGCCCAGGACCGAAATCGACCCGTTGCGGAACTATCCGCTTGTCTCGATCCATCGGCCAGCTAACGTATTGCGATGGAAATCAGCCGCAGAATCGTCGTTGCTGGCGTGGGCTTGGCCGTCACTTCACCGCTTCGCGCGTCTGCTGCGGACATGGAAAGTTCATCGATGTACGGCTTGATCGGCAAAATGACAGCGCAGCCAGGTCATCGCGACGAGCTGGTCAGAGTCCTCATCGAGGGTGTAAGCGGACTGCCGGGCTGTTTGAGCTACATCGTTGCTTTGGACCCGCTAGAGCCGGAGGTGATTTGGATCACAGAGGCATGGCAGAGCAAGGAAGCGCAAGGCGCGTCACTCACGCTTCCGGCGGTCCGCGATGCCATCTCGAGAGGGCGACCGATGATCGCGGGAATGTCGAGGGTGGCCGAGACGGCGCCCGCAGGAGGGTACGGCCTCTCGGCGCCTGCCCACTAACATCCGCTTCCCACCCAAAGCTGACCATCGCCGGGCCTGCTTCAGGGCCCGGCTTAGGGTCACAAGTCGATTTGCTCTGACATCTCCCAGGCGTCATCCACCTCGATACCGAGATATCTGACTATGCTCTCCAATCTCCTGTGGCCGATCAGGAGCTGGCATGCGCGAAGATTGCCTGTCATTCTTGTGAATGAGCGAGACCTTAGTGCGTCTAAGGCTGTGAGCGCCGTACCCTTAGGGCTCTAGGTCAATCAACGGCGCCATCGGTCTATCAGCCCAGCATACGGCCTGGCGCCGATGTGCTGGCCGCACCGGCTCCGGCTTGGGAACGGCCAGTCGTCTTCAGGCTGGCGCCGCACACTCAGGCGAGCAGCGATCGCATCACGCGCAGGCTCGGTGATCTCAACGGGCACAGGTCTCCCGGTCTTCTGTTGGATGACGACCGACCGCTGACGGAGAACACCGCCTCTCGCCGCATCGCTCACGCGAAGTCGGACCAGGTCGCAGGCGCGTAGTTTCGAATCCAACGCGCAGTTGAACATGGCGAGGTCGCGAAATCTCCTGGCCACACTCAACTGTTGTCGGATGGACCAGATGAGCTTGGGCTTAAGCGGCGCCTTGGGGCCGATTAGACGGCCGGCGTTCCCTGAGGGCTTCGGTTGTAGGAACAGGTCAGACTGTCGCATGCCCCCTTCTCTGAGGTCGCCTGCCTGTCGTGACGCCTGCTTCCAGATAATGAACTTCTGTGCGCCAGTCCCAGACATTCACTGCCGCATTGTTTGGCAATAGCCGCGCCTACTCCGACGGTCGATGCTATGCTGAACGCGGCAACCGTATGGTGAAACAGCTGCCGGCGCCCGGACCGTCGCTTTCCACGCGGATGTCGCCCTTATGCAGATCGACCAGTTGGCGGACCAGGGCCAGACCGATGCCAAGGCCTTCGCTGGATCGATCGTCGGGCCCCTTCAACTGCGTGTACAGCTCAAAGACCCGAGCTTGCATATCCTTGGAAATGCCGACGCCAGTGTCGGAGACGGCGACTTCGACGTAGTCGGGCCCGGCGTTCGCCCGGAGCTGGATCGTCCCGCCCGACGGAGTGTATTTGGCTGCGTTGGTCAGCAGATTGCTGACGATCTGCGATAGGCGGGTGAAGTCGGCTGTGACCCATACGGCTTCCGTCGGTAGGTCAAACGTGAAGGCATGCCCACCCGCGTCGATCCTGGGACGGCTTGTATCGATCGCGGAGTCCAGCACGGTCTTTAACTGCACCCGTTCGAAGCGCAGGGCGATCTTGCCCTGATCGATCCTCGAAACGTCAAGCAGATCCTCGACAAGCCGCGAGAGGTGAAACACTTGGGTCGCCATCCGCTCCCGGATGACGGCGGCTTGATCTGGCTCGCCGGCGCGATCGAGCAACTTCAGCCCTGCGTTCAGGGCCATGATGGGATTGCGTAGCTCATGACCCAAGACCGCCAGGAACTCGTTCTTGCGTTGATCTGCGGCGCTCAAGGCCGTCGCATGCACGTCCAATTCGTCTCGTTGCAGGCGTATCCGCTCACGCTGCTGATAGAGTTCAATGAAGATCTCCGTCTTCATTCGCAGGATATCAGGCTCGATCGGCTTCTGGATAAAATCGACCGCGCCGGCCTCATAGCCGCGAAACCGGCGCTGCTGTTCTGCGCTGCCCGCCGTGACGAAGATGATGGGGACATGACGGACCCGGGCGTTGCCGCGCATGAATTCGGCCAGTTGGAAGCCGTCCATGCCAGGCATCTGCACGTCTAGGAGGGCGAGAGCGACGTCTTCGGCAAGGAGCAGCTCAAGCGCCTGATCTCCGGACTTCGCCTTGAGCAGGTGGAGACCTTCGCGCTGGAGCAAAGCCTCAAGCGCGAGGATATTTTCCTCGAGATCATCAACGAGAAGAACCTTTATCGGGGTGTCGAGGGTCGTCATGCGGCTTCGAGTTCCACCAGATAGTTTGCGATGTCCGCCAGACTCATGGCCGTTGCGCCCGCGCAGGCCGCGAGAGCGGCTTCTGGCATCGCTGACGCATAGGCCTCTGACGGGCGTTCGACGAAGGCCTCGCCACCCCTTTCCATAACGGCTCTCAGTCCGGCGGCGCCGTCGTTGTTGGCGCCCGTCAGCACGACACCGATCAGGCCGGCTCCATAGGCGTCGGCGGCGCTTTCGAAGAGAACGTCAATCGATGGGCGAGAATAGTTGACCGGCTCATCCGAGGACAGGGCCAGCCCGCCATCTCGCTCGACCAGAAGGTGATAATCGGGGGGCGCAAAATAGACGGTTCCAGGAAGGACCCTTTCCTTGTCCTCGGCTTCAAGCACCGCAAGGGCGCAGCTCGCTTGAAGCAGCGGCACGAGACCATTGCCTCGATCCGGGGGGACATGGACCGCGATCAGAATGGGCAAGGGATAGTCCGCTGGGAGGATGGGAAGGATGGCTAAAAGCGCCTGGACGGCGCCGGCGGAAGCGCCGATCACCACCGCGCGTTGTGATGGGACACTCATGCGCCTAGCCTTCGGTAGAGCTTTTCCTGGAGGACGAACTCAGAAAATTCGCCGGCGTGGGCTGAAAACCTCAAACTTTCCTTGGAGCCGAGGCCGAGGAAGCCTCCGCGTGGCAGGGAGTTCTTGAACAGGCCGATGGCGCGATCCTGCAGGGCGCGATCAAAATAGATCATGACATTGCGGCAGGAGATCAGTTGCATCTCGGCGAACACCGCGTCCGTGACCAGGCTGTGATCGGAGAAGACGACCCGGGCGCTGAGGCTACGGTCGAAGACGGCCCGCCCGTAGTCGGCCGTATAGTAGTCGGACAGGGACGAACGTCCGCCCGACTTCTGGTGGTTCTCAGTGAATTTGCGCAGCCGATCGAGGGCGTAGACCCCGGCTTCCGCTGCGCGGAGCGCATCGGGATTGATGTCGGTCGCGTAGAAGAGGGTGCGATCATACAGCCCTTCCTCCTGGAACAGGATGGCCAGGGAGTAGACTTCCTCGCCGGTGCTGCACCCCGCGATCCAAACCTTGAGCGACGGATAGGTGCGCAGATGTGGAAGCACGGTCTCGCGCAAGGCTTTGAAATAGGTCGGATCGCGAAACATCTCGCTGACTTGCACAGTCAGATAGCCCAGCAGCCGGGGCAGCATCGTCGGGTCGTGCAGGACAGCGTCCTGCAGCGCGGTCAGCGTCGGATAGCCCATCTGGTCGCGGGCCTGGACCAGCCTCCGCTTGATCGACGCACGGGCATAGTGACGGAAGTCGAAATGATAGCGCTGGAACAGCGCCTCCAGCAGCAGTTGGATTTCGAGGTCTTCGAGAGTGTCGGCCATGGATCAGCACGGCATCCACACGCGGACCAGAGAGAGCAACCTATCGACATCCAGGGGCTTGGCCATGTAGTCGTTGGCCCCTGCTGCGAGACAGCGTTCCTGGTCGTCCGGCATGGCTTTGGCGGTCAGCATCAGGATCGGCAGGCCGCCCCAGCGTCCATCGCTCCGGATGCGCTGTGTCGCGGTGAGCCCGTCCATGACCGGCATCATCACATCCATCAGAACGAGGTCTATGGCGGGTGCAGAGGCGGCGGACGCATCGAGCGCGTCGAGCGCTTCCTGCCCGTTGCGCGCGATCTGCACGACGACGCCGCGCGGTTCGAGGACGCTGGTGAGGGAATAGATGTTTCGGACATCATCCTCGACGACGAGGATGCGCCGGCCTTCCAGCACGGCGTCTCGATTTCGCGCCTTCTGGATCATGCGCTGCTGTTCGGGCGGCATGTCGGCGACCACCTGGTGGAGGAACAGCGAGACCTCATCCAGCAGGCGTTCCGGCGACTTGGCGCCCTTGATGATGATTGAGCTGGAGTAGCGGCGCAGTTGTTGCTCGTGGTCCGCCGTCAGATCCTGGCCGGTATAGACGATCACCGGCGGATAGGCCTGCTGACCGTTCAGACTGAGCGTCTCCAGCAGCGAGAAGCCGGAGGCGTCGGGCAGGGACAGGTCCACAACCATGCAGTCGAAGGTCTGCTGTTCGAGGGTTTGAAGGCATTCCGCCGCCGTGCCCACCCCAACCGTCTCGACCCCGCCGCTCGACAGAAGGGCTCTCATGGCCTCGCGCTGGACGGCGTCATCCTCCACGATCAGGACTCGTCGAACGGTCCGGGTGAGGTTCTCCTCCAGGGCCCGAAGGACATCCGCCAGCGCCTCACGTTTGACCGGCTTGGTGAGATACCCCATCGCGCCAAGCGCGCGCGCGGTCGTGGCATGGTCTCCAGCGGACACCACATGAATCGGTATATGGCGGGTCTGGTCGTCGCGCTTCAGCGTGTCCAGGACCGTCAGACCGGACTGGTCAGGAAGGCCGACGTCAAGGACGATGGCGCTCGGCCGGTACTGTTTGGCGAGCTTGATCGCGTCCTCGCCATTACTGGCCACAAGACACTGGAACGCCATTTCGCGCGACAGGTCCCGGACGATGGCGGCGAAACGATCGTCGTCTTCAATGACCAGCAACGTGCGCCGGTTCACGGCCAGCGCGTCCCGATCATCCTCAACCGCGCGGGGCAGGACAGCGGGCGACGATTTCGGGGCGGCCTGCGTGACTGAGGACGCCGCGGGTTGCGGAGCAAAGGGCGCGCGCGACGCAACCTGAGCGGCGTCGTAGGCGAGGGGCGCGCTGAGGGTGAAGGTGCTGCCTTTGCCGGGCTTGCTTTCCAGAGTGATCGCGCCTCCGAGCAACCGAGCCAGTTCCCTGGAGATCGAAAGTCCGAGCCCCGTCCCGCCGTACTTGCGGCTGATCGTGCCGTCGGCCTGCTGGAAGGCTTCGAAGATGCTGTTCTGCTGTTCGCGCGAAATACCGATTCCGGTGTCTTTCACCGAAAAATCCAAGCCCCGGTCGCCGGGCGCGATCCTCAGCTTTACGCTCCCCTTCTCTGTGAACTTGAAGGCGTTCGAAAGCAGGTTCTTAAGGATCTGTTCCAGACGTTGACGGTCCGTCTCAACCAGATCGGGCGTCCCCTTGGCGACGTCGATCGTGAAGTTCAGCCCCCGCTGGTCTGCAATCGGATCGAACAGCTGGCGCAAGTCGCCGGCCAGTCTCTGGACCGAAACAGCTTCGGGACGGATCTGGACGTGCCCGGCCTCGATCTTGGAGAGGTCGAGAATGTCGTTGATCAACGTCAACAGATCGTCGCCCGAGGACTGAATGGTCCGGGCGTAGCGAACCTGCTCTTCGGACAGGTTTCCGTCGCTGTTGTCGCCGAGAAGCTTCGACAGGATCAGCAGGGAGTTAAGAGGCGTCCGGAGTTCGTGGGACATGTTGGCGAGGAAGTCGGACTTGTACTGGCTGGCCGCTTCGAGCTCCCGGGCCTTGAGGGCCAGATCGGCGCCGGTCCGTTCCAGGTCGTCGCGCTGTCCCTCCAGAACCTGTGCTTGCTCTTCCAGCTGGCTGTTGGTCTGTTCAAGCTCCACCTGCTGCTGCTCCAGCCGCACCTGGGATTCCTTGAGCGCGCGCCCCTGCTCCTCCAACTCCTCGTTGGAAACCCGAAGCTCTTCGCTCTGCACCTGTAGTTCCTCGGACTGGCGCTGGGTCTCTTCGAGGGCGTTCTGAAGATCCAGACGATAGCGCGCCGACCTGAGGGCGACGCCTATCGCAGCCGCACTTTCGTCCAGCAGCCGAAGGACCTGCGGTCCCGGGGCATGGATAAAGCCCAACTCGATCACGGCGTTGATGACGCCATCGGCGTTCGCAGGGGCGATGACGAGATGACGCGGGTCATCCCGTCCCAGCGCGGATCCAATAGTCAGATAGCCTTGAGGGACATCCGTCAGCAGCACTGACGCCCCATCAGCGGCGACCTGGCCCAGAAGGCCCTCCTTAAGTCGGAACTCCATAGGCACGGGCGCGTCTGATGGAACGCCCAGGGTGGCGGCGCGGCGGAAAACGCCGCCTTCGCCCTTGAAGATCGCTGCGGCTTGAAAGTCGACATATCGAGCCAGGAAGCCCAAGATGCTGTCGGCCAGCGCCTCGATGGTCTTGTCGCCGCTCATTGCTTCGGCGAGCCCAACCTGTCCGGCCTGAAGCCACTCCCGCCGGGCGCGTTCCCGCGTGCTGTTGCGGATGAGCAGGAACACCCCGACGGTGAGGGCGGCGCCGAGCAGGGCGGACAGGATTCCGGTCAGCAGGGCGGTCCGGTAAGCGACCTCCATCTCAGACAGCCACTGTCGCCGCTGCTGCGCGACGTCGGCGCGCATGATGGCCAAGCGTTCCCGGATCGCATTCATCGCCGTCCTGCCGCGGTCGGTTTCGATCATCGCGACGGCCGCCGCGAGGCCGCCCGTACGCCGCGCTTCGATTCCCCGGGTCAACTGCTCCATCTTGACGCCGACATGGCGCTTGACCTCTTTGAGGTTGGCCTGCTGCGCTGGGTCGCGCGAGGTCACTTCGGTGAGGATCGCGAGGTCACGGTCCATTGCGGCCACGGCGTCTTCGTAGGGCTCAAGATAACGGTCTTGGCCCGTGAGAAGGTAACCGCGCTGTCCCGTTTCAGCGTCCTGCACGGTCGACAGGACCTGGTCTATGGCCACCAGTGTCGTATGGGTTCCAACCACCTTCTGACTATTGGCGCGCAGGCCCTGGACGTTGAGGTAGGCGACGACGCCGCTAATCAGGAAGAAGGCGAGAACGAGCACGACGCCCACTCCGACCCAAATTTCGACCTTCGATCGAATGCGTCCAACGCCATGCTGCGTCTGAGCCAAGCTCGCTCTCCAACCCGAAAAGTTCATTCCGCCCGTCCATAGCTGCAAGCCACACCTGGGCAAACAGTGCTGAGGACGCCACCGCTGTTTTCATAATTTCCCTGACCGAAAGCGGACGTCACCAACCGCCGCTTTGAGTCAGACTGAGACATTCGCCGTCCGCGCCCTGCCCGCTCAGTGCATTTGTCCACATCTACCCTGAAACAGCAGTTCGGCCGCTCAGCAGGTCAGCAGCTCGGGCAGATTGACCGGGTCATAGCTCTCTCCAACCTTGGCGTAGACGACCGTCGCATCCACGTCGCCCGTGTAGCGAACCCGCATCGACTTGCCCTTCTGGCCAGGCAACAAGACCCCCTCCATGCTCTTGGTCTCTCCCTCTTCGCGCGCCCCGCCGTCGCTGTAGGAGGTCGGGATCTGATCGATCCGCACGACGGGCTTGTCGGGGGTGAGTTCGATGACGTGTGCCCAGGTGCAGGTGTAGCCCTGCCAGGTCCCGCCTGCCTCTGCGACCAGTGTCGGTGACGGGGTAAGGTCAGTCCGGATCTTCCATTCTGGCGGGGCTCCCCACGTCCCCGAAACGAGAAATCCAGGCCAGCTGCCGATGCGCGTGAAACTGTCTCCGGTGCGCTGCAAATAGTGGATGGAGAGTGAGCCTGAATTGACGTGGCCCTCCCCACCCTGCCCGTCCGAGATGAGAGCGTATCGACCGCCCTCAAGGGCAATCAGCTTGCCGGACCGATAGGTCCGCGTGTCGGCCTGGTTACCTGTGCCTTCGTTACGTTCGATCGGGGGTGGTCCGCCCCATGCGGTCCTGAACGCAAGCGCGGTTAGCTGATCGGGGGTGAGCGGATCCGCTGTCGGCTTGACGACCGCGGCTGCTGATCCGGCTTTAGCGGCAGTGGGGTCCGCCGGCGTTTTTGGTTTAGGCGATTGACGTGACCCCCGTTTCTC
>NZ_DLTK01000135.1:0-6221 GCF_002500885.1 Brevundimonas sp. UBA7838 | reverse complement strand
GAGAAACGGGGGTCACGTCAGAGGCGGCGCTCCACCGCTCCTGGAGACGTGGCACTCGGATTTGGAGGCGCTCGCCGACGACTTGGTCTACTCGCGGTTTCTGACCGGCGAGCTCGTTGATCTCGAGACAGGCGAGAGTGGGCCTAAGGCACTTGTCGCGGTATGTCGGATTCAGATGATCATCGAGGCAGACGCATGACAATCAGCAACCGCACGCCTGTCCCGGACAAGATCACCTTCACCGAGTTTTTGCCCGCTGAAGTCGCAGCGATCACAGGCCTCAACGTCGAAACGCAGCGCGTGTGGCGCCGCCGCGAACAGCTTCCCGGATCGGGCACGCCTGCGCGCTTCTCTCCCTTGGACGTGGCTGAAATTTTCATTCGGTACCAGTTTTCGCTCCACGGCCTTCCGCCCGGACAGAGCCAAGCGATCGGGCGTGCCTATGCGCCGACGCTCCTTCACTTCGCCCTCATTAACGTTGACGGCGCATGTGAAGTGATTGGCTCGAAGGATGATGTGGATCTTTTCGTCCACGCGTTCGAGGACGGTGAGGGGCCCGCAGGCCAGATCTCCTCCGCGACCAATGTTACCCGCTATCTTTGGCATGCCGGCGAAGCCGTGCGTGAGACGAACGACTTGGGCGAGATCACAGCCGCCAACGGACATGTGTCGGCGTCGTTTGTTGACCTCGTCGAAGCTGGAGTCCGTTTAGCCGAGGCCGCGCGTCGCCCCCTGGTCACAGTCGAATTCCCCACGGTCGGCAATGATGTCCGCCGTATCCGTCGGTTAACGGGCGGTCAAACGTAGCGAGCCGTTAAGGAGGAGCTTCTCCGCTCAATCTCCCTGCCCGTTCCAGGGCATCGCTCCTTGGCGCTAATCTCGCTTTTTCGATGCCGATCGATCTAGATTTACGCCCAACGAGGTGAGAAACTTCAGCCCAAAATTGCGGTATGCCGACAGAAACTGCAGCAGATCGTATGAATTGAGCGAGAAACTGTGGCTCTCATCATTACGAACTGCAGCAAGCGGAAACGAGCCCCACTCGACCCGGACCTGCGCGCTGTGCAACTGGAGTGTGGCGCGCTTAACGCAGTCGCTTCTCGGGGTCGATTGACTTGAGACAGTGATCGATGGAATCGCACTGCTCGCATTTGAAATAGAGGTGGAAGAAGGTCTCGTCATAGGTCGGCTTCACGACCTTCTTGGCGATGCCGGCAGCACGTTCGCGCAGAAATCATCAACCAGCCGCAGATAGGGAGCGAGCGCGAAACGCTCGACAGCCCAGTCCTCGCCGCTGGCGAACCCGTCGTCGGGGATACGCCATATCTCCCCATGGTCATCCGGCGACGGGCCGGCGGGCAGATCCATCTCCGCCAGCAGGGTTTCGAACCCGGACGTAGAAGGCGACGTGGGTCTTGTGAAAGGCGGTCGCCCGACGCGTCGCCTTCACGTCGATGATTGTGAAGACCGGGCACCCGCCCGGCGTCGCCGGAGCGCGCCGGATCAGGTCCGGCAGGTTCCGCTTCAATGCGAGGTCCGTGCCCGCGAGAAAGGCTGGCGTACCGTTCGGCGTCAGATTGGCTTGGGCCGCAAACGGCGTCGGGCTGCGCCCTTGAAGGAAGGCTGCAGTGACCTTCTCTTCCAGCGGATCACGTCGCCGGAAAGGCTGTAGGACGCCCCGTTCACAATGGAGTTTGGCGACGACCCGGTTCTCAAACTCGACCCCTTCGTCCGCCCAAGACTTCTTTTTGACGACCTTGGCGACGGGCACCGTGCTCAGCTCGGCGTCGGTGAACAACTCGTAGCGAGTCTTCCGCTCGCACCTGTACTGGAACCACGACTTGATCGTGGAACCGCTGAAGGTTCGCCATGGGCCCCTGCGACTGATCGCGAATCAAACCGCGAGAATCCGGTTATTATAAAGGCCTTCCCACATCGATTTCTGCAACCCTAACCAATCCGATGCGCAAGGTGCCTACCGAGTTGAAAAAGATCTCCGGCAGGCAATGGTACGGGCACTACAGTGCCTGTTCGCTCAAAAGACGCTAGGCCGCTTGGTCGCCAGCATAGGATTGTTGATAGGCCAGCTTCCAGTCGTGGGCGGATGCTTGGTCTTGTCTGCTGTCGGAGACGCTGCTTCCGAGAAGCGCCAGGAGCGGAAACCGCCCAAGGTCCGAAAACGCGACATTCAGATAACTGAGCTGTCGTTCGTGAACGGCTGCAGGGTCAGGACCATCCGCACAAGTTCGGACAGGCTTCCCGCCTGCATTTTCGACATCAGGTTGGCGCGATAGACCTCGACGGTGCGCGGGCTGATGTCGAGGTCGTAGGCGATGACCTTGTTGGCGTGCCCCTCGACGAGCCCCTTCAGCACATCCCGCTCCCGGCCGGACAGGCTGTCGAAGCGGGCGGCGATCTCCCGGCGCTCGGCCTCCGCCGACGCCGCTTCGCCGGCCTTATCGACGACGCGCCGGATCGCCGCCAGCAGCAGGTCGTCGTCGAACGGCTTCTCGATGAAATCGGCTACCCCGGCGTGCATCGCCTCGATCGCCAGGGGCACGTCGGCATGACCGGTGATGATGATCACCGGCTCGCGTGATCCGCCGTCACGCAAGCGCCGCGCCAGTTCGATGCCGGTCATCTCGGGCATGCGAACGTCGGTGACGATGCAGCCGGGCGATCGATCGGACGCGGCGAGAAAGGCGACAGCGGACTCATGGGTGCGGACCGTCAGATCGGCGGTCTCCAGCAGGAAGGCGATCGAGTCCCGCACGGCGGCGTCGTCATCGATCACATGGACGACGGTTTCATTCGCCATCGACCGGCTCCTCTTCAAGGTGGGCGCGCTGCAGGGTGAAGTGGAAATCGGTCCCGCCCGCGTCGTTGGCTTCAAACCAGATTCGGCCGCCGTGGGCCTCGATGATCGTGCGCGAGATCGACAGGCCGACGCCCATGCCGGTGCGCTTGGTCGTCACGAACGGCTGGAACAGCTGGTCCGCCACCTCAGGTAAAATCCCCGCCCCGGTGTCGGAGACCGTGATGCGCACATGCTCGTCGTCGATCGTGGCGACCGTGATCCCGAGGTCCCTGACCGACGCATCCTCCATCACATCGACGGCGTTGCGGATCAGGTTCAGTAGCACCTGCTGCACCTGAACCTTGTCGGCGACCACCCGGTCGGCGGCGGGATCGACATCGAAGCGAACGCGGACGCCGTGCTCGCGCGCGCCGACCAGCGCCAGGGCGCTGGCCTCCTCCACCAGCTTGGGCAGGTCCTCGATGCGCCGCTCGGTCTCTCCCCGCGCAACGAAATCACGCAGACGGCGGATGATGACGCCGGCGCGCAGGGCCTGCTCAGCGGCGCGATCGACGGCGTCCGCCACCCGCTCGAGCGGGACCGTCTCGGCCGCTAGCAGACGCCGCGAGCCCTTCAGATAGTTGGCGATGGCCGTCAGCGGTTGGTTCAGTTCGTGCGCCAGGGCCGACGCCATTTCGCCAAGCGCGGTCAGGCGCGAGACGCGCACCAGGTCGGCCTGGAGCTCCTGCAGGCGCGCCTCCGCCTGCTGCCGCTCGGTCAGGTCGCGAACGAATCCGGTGAAGAAGCGTCCTTCGGCGGTGCGCATCTCGCCGACAGCCAGCTCCATCGGAAAGGTCGAGCCGTCCCGGCGCTCGCCCACGACCACCCGGCCCAGGCCGATGATCCGCCGCTCACCGGTGCGATAGTACCGCTCCAGATAGCCGTCGTGCGCCTCGCGGTGGGGCGACGGCATCAGGACGCTGACGTTCCGGCCGACCGCCTCGTCCGCCGTCCAGCCGAACAGACGTTCCGCCGCGGGGCTGAAGGCCCGCATGACCCCCTTGTCGTCGATCAGGATCATGGCCTCCGGCACAGTGTTGAGGATCAGGCGCAGATGGATCTCGCGGCCCGAAAGCTCGCGGTGCGCGCGCTGAAACCACTCTCCGCCCAGCGTTACGGCGGCGGCGACGATGAGGAACAGCAGGGTCTCCAGCCAGGACGGGTCCGTGGTCCGCGCCAGTGCCAGACCGCCGAACAGCCCCAGCAGCGTCGCGAAGACGCCTGGCCCGGCGCCCCCGAGCGCCGCGCCGACCACGACGGCCGGCACGAAGATCAGGAAGGACGCCTGCGCGTCCAACGGGTCCGGCAGTTGCAGCCGCACCAGGGCCGCCAGGCCGGCGACGAGCAGCGCCGCCCCCGCAGCGATCCACGGCGAGTGCGGTCGGATCAGGGCCGACGGCGAGGTGATCGGCGATCGGAAGACGCGCATCGATCCTTCCCTACCCTTTCCGGCCACCGCTCCGCGCCTCCGCAATTCCCCCTAGGGTCAAGACCCAAATACCGGGATGCAGGGAGTGATTCTACACCGCCGTCATCGCCAGACGCCGGATGGACCGGCGGACATCCCAAGGATACAGGCCATGAGCGCCCCCCTCGTCGATCTCTCCATCCACCACCAGCCCAAGGGGCTGTCGGACCGCGTCGCCTTCGGCTTCACCAAGCTGCTGCGCTGGTGCGCCGACACCTTCTTCGCCAAGCGCTACGGCCACCGCGCCGTCGTTCTGGAGACGGTCGCGGCCGTGCCCGGGATGGTTGGTGCCACCATCAACCACCTCAGCTGCCTGCGCCGCATGTGCGACGACAAGGGGTGGATCAAGACGCTGATGGACGAGGCCGAGAACGAGCGCATGCACCTGATGACCTTCATCGAGGTGGCCAAGCCGACCCTGTTCGAGCGGTTCGTCATCGTCTCGGTGCAGTGGGTCTTCTACCTGTTCTTCTTCGCCCTCTACCTGGTCTCCTCCAAGACGGCGCACCGCGTGGTCGGCTATTTCGAGGAAGAGGCGGTGATCAGCTACACCCACTACCTGGCCGAGATCGACGAGGGCCGCAGCCCCAACGTCCCCGCTCCGGCGATCGCCAAGGCCTATTGGGGCCTGCCCGAGGACGCCACCCTGCGTGATGTGGTGCTGGTCGTCCGGGCCGACGAAGCCCACCACCGCGACGTCAACCACGGCTACGCCAACGAGCTCGGCGGCCTGCCGGTCCCGGCGGTGGCGCCCTGCCCGCCCCACATCGCCCTCGAGCCCACCTGGAAGACTGCAGCCTGACCCACGTCGTTAGACCTTGTGAAGCCCCCGGCCATCCGCCCGGGGGCTTTGTTTTACCGCCCACGCCACGACTGCGTTGCGCCATGAGCGGACGTTGGCTCCCCGCGGGACATCGGACGTAATCGGGACCCCGGTCGAACCCTGGAGCGGCATAGGGCGGCTTGAGAAATGCATTGTCGCGTGAGCTTCCCGAAACGTCCTGCGTTTCAGACGACCGGCATTGTGGTCTCTTCCCTAGGGCTTGATTCACACTCTCGACTGCATCATGTCGCCAGGTTCGGGCGGGCCAGTTATGGAGCGAGTAATGGCGCGCATTCTGATCGCGGACGATGACCCGCTACTGCGGGCCTTGCTGCAGCACAAGCTGGCGGCGGAGGATCACCAGATCTTCGCGGCCGAGCATGGCGGCGAGGTTCTGGACATGGTCAGGGATCATGCGCCCGATCTGATCGTTCTCGACGCTATGATGCCGGTGATGGACGGGTTCGAGGTGCTGCGCAGGCTCAAGGCCGGCGCCGGTACGCGCGACATCCCCGTGATCATGCTGACCGCCCTGAAGCGTGAACAGGATGTGGTCGGCGGGCTGCAACTGGGCGCCGCCGACTATCTGGCCAAGCCCTTCATTCCCGACGAACTGGTGCAGCGTATCCGACGCCTGCTGGCCACGGCGCAGATGGAGCAGGGGCATGATCGTTCAAGACGTCCCGGCTGAGGTCCGCATCGACCCGACGGCGCTGTATGAAGCGGCGGTCGCGGATCGGCGGGCGGGACGCAACGAAGCGGCCCTGGAGAAACTGGATCGCGTCCTTCAGTCCCGTCCCGGAGATGTGGACGCCCGCCTGAACCGCGCGCTCGCCCTGCTGGCGCTGCATCGGTCCATCGAGGCCGAGGCGGATTTCCGCGCGGTTCTGGACGCCGCACCGGACTATGTCGACGCCCGCGTCGGGTTGGCCCGTGCCGCGCAACGCCGGGGCGATCTCGCACAGGCCCGGGTCGAGGCGGGACGGGCGCTGGCCGCCGCGCCGGACCGTCCCGATGTCCGCGCGCTGAGGCCGACGCTCGGGCTGCCGGCCGTCTGGAGAGTGGATTTCGAC
>NZ_DLTK01000132.1:0-10165 GCF_002500885.1 Brevundimonas sp. UBA7838 | reverse complement strand
AGCCGTAAGCCTGCCCGCGCTCGATCACCTCGGCCCGCAGGTCAGGTATAGCCAGGACGGCGGCGTGGGCCTTGGGTTGGGCGACGAAGGTGCCGGCGCGACGCCGACGCGTCACCAGCCCCCGCCCCGCCAGTTCCGAGATAGCTTTGGACACCGTCATGCGCGAACAGTCGTAGCGTTCGGTCAGCTCATGCTCGAACGGAATGCGGTCGCCCGGCGATAGCTCGCCGGACAGGATAAGCCCCTCGAGATCGGCATAGATGCGGCGATGCAGGCTCACCCTAACACCGCCGACAGGGCCTTGCGATAGCGCGCCTCGATGCCGTCCCGCGCGATATGGCGGCCGTCTTTCACGACCTCCCGCCCCGCTCGCCACACCGAACGGATCGAGCCCGCCGGCGCGCCAAGGATCCAGCTGTCGAGCACCGCATCGCCCGACCGTCTCGCAAAGGCGACGCCGCTCGTATCCAGCGATACGATGTCCGCCGACGCCCCGACGCTTAGACCCGACGCCGCGCCTGTCGCCTGGACGCCGCCCGCCAGCGCGCGATCAAACAAGGCACGGCCTGTCGAACGTTCAGGGTCCGCCATGACGGCGCGACCGCGCAGCGCCAGCCGCTGACTGTATTCGAGCATCCGCAGTTCGTCGGCCACGCCGATCTGCACGTTGGAATCTGTCCCGATTCCGAAACGCCCGCCGGCGCGCGTGAAATCGACCGCCGGGAAGACGCCGTCGCCCAGATTGGCCTCCGTGATCGGGCACAGGCCGACGACGGCGCCGCGCGCAACGACGCCGCGCCACTCGGTCTCGGTCACATGGGTGGAGTGGATTAGGCACCAACGCGGATCGACCGGCGCATTGGCCAGAAGCCATTCGACCGGCCGCGCGCCAGACCAGGCTAGGCAGTCCGCGACCTCCTTGGTCTGTTCGGCGACATGGATATGGATCGGCCCGTCGCCCGCCAGCGCAGGCATGGCCGCCAACTCTTCCGGACTGACGGCGCGCAGGCTGTGCGGCGCGACCCCGACCACGGCGTCGGGCAGATCGGCGGTCAGGGTCCGGCATCGCGCGACCAGATCGGCGAATCCGTTCAGATCGTTGATGAAACGCCGCTGTCCATGCGCCGGCGGCTGTCCGCCGAACCCGGCATGGGCGTAGAAAACCGGCAGCAGGGTCAGGGCAATGCCCGTCGCCTGCGCCGCCGTCACGATCCGCGCGGCGATCTCGGCCCGGTCCGAATAGGCCGCGCCCGACGGGTCGTTGTGCAGATAATGGAACTCGGCGACGCGGGTGAAGCCGCCCTCCAGCATCTCCAGGAAGGCCAGGGCGGTGATGGCCTCGATCTCTTCCGGACCGCCCCGATCAAGGAAGCGGTACATCAGGTCGCGCCACGTCCAGAAGTCGTCGTCCGAAGGCCCTCTAGCCTCGGTCAGGCCCGCCATGGCGCGCTGAAAGGCGTGGCTGTGGACATTGGCGACGCCCGGCAGGGCGACACCGCCCCCCTCGTCCGCCGGGCTGCGCGCCGCGCCGGGTTCCAGACTGACAATCCGCCCGCCCGCGATGCCGATGCGGACATCGCGCGTCCATCCGTCCGGCAGCAGGGCCGCCTCGAACCAGAGGGTGCGATCCACAGGCTGCGGCTGAAGGGTCACTGGACAGGTCCGTGTCGTTGCGATCAATATGTCTAGACATACCACGATGGATCGATTTGGCGAGGGAGGCCGCACGGATGCAGGACTGGCTGACCATCCATGAAGGTTCGGCGCCGCTGGTGATCGGCCTGCCGCACACGGGCGCCGACATTCCGGCCGCCATCGAGGCGCGGATGACCTCGCCTTGGCTCGCGCGCAAGGATGCGGACTGGTGGGTGGATCGGCTGTACGACTTCGCGATCGACATGGGCGCAACCTTGGTGCGCACGGGCGTGTCGCGCAGTGTCATCGATGTGAATCGCGATCCGTCGGGCGTCTCCCTCTATCCCGGTATGACCACGACCGGCCTGTGCCCGACCGAGACCTTCGACGGGGAGCCGCTGTATCGGCCAGGCCAGGAACCCAATCCGGCCGAAATCGCCGAGCGACGCGCGATCTGGTTCGATCCCTATCACGCCGCGCTGCAAGCCCAACTAGAGCGACTGCGGAACCAAGGTCCGGTCGTTCTCTACGACGCCCATTCCATCCGATCCGTCGTGCCACGCCTGTTCGAGGGCGAACTGCCCCAGTTCAACATCGGCGACAACGACGGCGCCACATGCGCCGGTGAGCTGACGCACGCTGTCGAGAAAGCCTGTGCGTTCAGCGGAGACAGCGTCGTCGTCAACGGCCGCTTCAAGGGCGGCTGGACCACGCGCCATTACGGCCGTCCCGAGGCCGGTCTTCACGCCATCCAGATGGAACTGGCTGACCGGGGCTACATCCTCGATCCAACCGGCCCGGTGTCGCCCGACAACTGGCCCAGCCCCTATGAGCCGGATCGGGCCGAGCCGTTGCGCGGTCATCTGCGCCGCGTCCTGACCGCCTGCATCGCCTTCGCCGAGAGCCAACGATGAACACGCCCAACGCCCGGATCGTCCGCAGCCCGCGCGGACCGGAAAAGACCGCCAAGACCTGGGCCGCCGAGGCGGCCATGCGGATGCTGATGAACAACCTCGATCCAGAGGTGGCCGAGCGGCCCCAGGATCTCGTCGTCTATGGCGGCGTCGGCAAGGCGGCGCGGGATTGGGCCGCGTTCGACAGGATCGTCGAGACGCTGAAGACGTTGGAGGCCGACGAGACCCTGCTTGTGCAGTCCGGCAAGCCGGTCGGCGTCTTCCGCACCCATGCCGACGCCCCGCGCGTGCTGATCGCCAACTCCAATCTGGTGCCGAAATGGGCGACTTGGGAGCATTTCAACGAGCTCGATCGCAAGGGCTTGGCCATGTATGGCCAGATGACCGCCGGCTCGTGGATTTACATCGGCACCCAGGGCATCGTCCAAGGCACCTACGAGACCTTCATGGAGGCGGGCCGCCAGCACTACGGCGGCGACTGGTCGGGCAAGTGGATCCTGACCGCAGGTCTTGGCGGCATGGGCGGGGCCCAGCCCCTGGCCGCGACCATGGCGGGCGCATCCTGCATCACAATCGAATGCCAACGCAGCCGGATCGAGTTCCGTCTGCGGACGCGCTACGTCGATGTCATGGCCGAAACCCTGGACGAGGCCCTTGCGCTGCTGGAGCAATCGTTCCGGGACAAGAAACCCTTGTCGATCGGCCTGTTGGGCAATGCAGCCGATCTGATGCCTGAAATGGTCCGACGCGGCATCCGACCCGATTTGGTCACCGACCAGACCAGCGCGCACGATCTGATCAACGGCTATCTCCCCTCGGGCTGGACTGTCGCGGAGTGGGAAGACAAGCGCGTCAGCGATCCCGACAGCGTCGCCGCCGCCGCGCGCACCTCCATCGTCGCTCATGTGAAGGCCATGCTGGACTTCCAGGCGATGGGCGTGCCGACCACCGACTATGGCAACAACATCCGTCAGGCCGCCTTCGACGCGGGCGTGACGAACGCCTTCGACTTTCCCGGCTTCGTGCCCGCCTACATCCGCCCGCTGTTCTGTCGGGGCATCGGGCCGTTCCGCTGGGCGGCCCTAACCGGCGATCCGGAAGATATCAGAAAGACAGACGCGGCCATGAAGCGCCTGTTCCCTGACAACGCCGGCCTGCATCGCTGGCTCGATATGGCGGGTGATCGCATTGCATTCCAAGGACTTCCGGCCCGCATCTGCTGGATCGGATTGGGTGATCGCCACCGCGCCGGCCTGATGTTCAACGACATGGTGGCGTCGGGCGAACTGTCCGGCCCCATCGTGATCGGCCGCGATCATCTGGACAGCGGTTCGGTCGCCAGCCCGAACCGCGAGACCGAGGCCATGGAGGACGGATCGGACGCCGTGTCCGATTGGCCTCTGCTGAACGCCCTGCTGAACACGGCCTCCGGCGCCAGCTGGGTGTCGCTGCACCACGGCGGCGGGGTCGGCATGGGCTATTCCCAGCACTCAGGCGTCGTCATCGTCGCGGACGGGACGCCGGAGGCCGCCCGACGGCTTGAGCGGGTGCTGTGGAACGACCCCGCGACCGGCGTCATGCGTCACGCCGACGCCGGCTATGAGATCGCCCGCGCGGCCGCGCGCGAGCACGAACTGAACCTTCCGAGCCTGAAGGCCTGAGCCATGACCGCGATTACCCTCGGCCAATCGCCTCTCACCCTGGCGCAGCTTCGTGCGGTGCTGGAGGGGCCCGCTACCGTCTCATTGACGCCCACCGCCTGGACCGATGTGGACAGGGGCGCAGCGACCATCGCCGCCATCGTCGCCGAGGGGCGCACCGTCTACGGCGTCAACACCGGCTTCGGTCTTCTGGCCAACACCTCCATCGCGCCTGAAGATCTGGAAACGCTGCAGCGTAATCTGGTTCTCAGCCACGCCTGTGGAGTCGGGCCGCTGCTGCCGGATGCGGTGACCCGTCTTTTGATGGTGCTGAAGATCGCCAGTCTGTCGCGCGGCGCCTCGGGTGTTCGGCGCGAAACGCTGGAGGCCCTGATCGCCCTGGTAAACGCGGACATCCTGCCCTGCATCCCGTCGAAGGGATCGGTGGGCGCCTCGGGCGACCTGGCGCCCCTGGCTCATATGTCCTGCGTCCTGATCGGCGTGGGCGAGGCGCGGCTGAAAGGCGAAACCTTGGAGGCCGAAGCGGCTCTGGCGAAGGTCGGCCTTACTCCTCTGACGCTGGGCCCGAAGGAAGGCCTGGCCCTGCTGAACGGCACCCAGTGTTCGACGGCGCTGGCCCTTGCCGGTCTGTTCGCGGCCGAGGCGGCGTTCGCCGCGGGCATCGCCGCCGGCGCCTTGTCGGTCGATGCGCTGAAAGGGTCCGACGCGCCGTTCGATCATCGCATCCACGCCCTGCGCGGCCAACCGGGCCAGATCGCCGTCGCCGCCCGCCTGCGCGAGCTGATGGCGGGCTCCGCCATCCGCGACAGTCACCGCGACGACTGCTCCAAGGTCCAGGACCCTTACTCCCTTCGGTGCCAGCCCCAGGTGATGGGCGCAGTCCTCGATGTGCTGACCAGCGCCGCCGCCACGCTGGCGCGCGAGGCGAACGCCGTGACCGACAACCCGCTGGTCTTCATCGAGGATGGCGACGTCATCTCGGGCGGCAACTTTCACGCCGAACCCGTTGCTTTCGCTGCCGATCAGATCGCCATGACGCTCTGCGAGATTGGCAATATCTCGGAACGCCGCACCTCGATCCTGGTGGATCCCAAGATGAGCGAACTGCCGGCCTTCCTGGTCAAGGAAAGCGGCCTGAACTCCGGTTTCATGATCGCCCAGGTGACGGCGGCCGCCCTGATCGCCGAGAATCGAATGGTCGCCCACCCATGCAGCGTGGACACCGTGCCGACCAGCGCCAATCAGGAAGATCACGTGAGCATGGCCACCCACGGCGCGCGGCGCCTGCTGGACATGGCCGAGAACACGGCAACGGTGGTCGGCATCGAGCTTCTGGCGGCGGCGCAGGGACTGGAGTTCCATCGGCCGCTCACCAGCTCGCCGCCGCTGGAACAGGTCTTCGCCATCGTCCGAGAAGCCGCCGCCCCCTATGCCAGCGACCACTATTTCGCCCCGGACATCGCTCGCGCGACCGACGCCGTACGCGCGGGTCGTTACCGAACCTTCGCGGCGGACCTGCTGCCTTCGGCCTGATCCGGCTCAGCCGCCGAGAACACCTAGGTGTTCCAACAGGATGGCCGTGCCCAGACCGATCAGCGCCACGCCGCCGATGATCTCGGCCGTCTTGCCGAAGCGCGTGCCAACGGCCTTGCCGATCAGCATGCCGATGGTGGTCAACACGAAGGTGGTGAAGCCGATCGAGGCGGCGATCACCCAGATATTGGCGCCGATGAAGGCCAGACCCACGCCCACGGCCGCGGCATCGATGCTGGTGCCGACCGCCGTCGCCACGAGCGCCCAAGGGCCGGACCGGCGCGGCGCCTCATCCTCGTCCGTGCCCCGCGGTTGAACGCCTTCCCAGATCATCTTGCCGCCGACGATCAGCAGCAGGGTGAAGGCGATCCAGTGATCCACCTTCTCAACCAGGCCGGCGGCGATGATGCCCAATCCCCAGCCGATCAGGGGCGTGATCGCCTCGATGACGCCGAAGACCAATCCGGCCTTTACGGCGTCCTTGACGGCGGGTCGATGCGACGCCCCGCGTCCGACGGCGGCTGCAAAGGCGTCCGTGGACATGCTGAGCGAGAGAATGGCGATGGCGCCTGGGGTCATGAAACAGAACTCGACCGGACGCGTGACAGCGGTCCTGCACCGGCCGGTCGCGGCGTCAGGACACGCTGGTCTCGCTAGGCGGTGGTTCCGCTGATCGCGCCACGCGCCGAAGCGCGAGTATGTTGACGCGATCCCGACGACGAACGCCGGAAGCTACTCCCCAACAGGAGGCGGCTCTCTACACGCCGCTTCCTGCGCTTGGCAACCTCACAGGTCGATCAGGTGCCCGACTTGGGCGCCATGACGACGGGCGCATCATCGCGCGCCGAGGTCGATGCGCCGGCCGGTTGGCGCTCGACCGTCAGGGCATAGGCGCCCATCTGATTGGGCCCGTAGGCGCGAGCGCGCAAGACGTACCAGCCGTCATCCGGCGCGGTCCAATCCAGCTTGGCGTGCGCGTCGGACAGGCTGTCGTCATCGGTGGCCAGGCTGGTGAAATCGCCGTCCTCATCCTGCTTGCCCAGGTCGATGAAGGAGTCGAAGGCATTCGACACCATCGTCAGACGCAGCTTCTCGTCCTTCTTGGCCTGGAAGCGGTAGGCGTCGAAAAAGGCGCCTTCGTCGCTGAGCGCGGCGCTGTTCGACAGGGTTCCGCGCGCGGTCGACCCGATCAGCAGACTGCCGGGCTTGGGCTCTGGCCCGCGATCCAGCAGTTCCAGTGAATAGAGGCCCTTGCTTTCCGCATCCAGCGGCATGGCGCGGACCACATAACTACCGTCCGACGGCAGGGTGAAGTTCAGCCGCGAATCCGTGCCCTCGGCCAGGCCGTCGTCATCGCTGGCCAGCGCCTCGAACTCACCGTCGGCCTTGCCGATCTCCAGATAGGCGTCGAAGTCGCCGGACCGCAGGATCGCCTGAACGCGCTGGCCTTCCGTTCCAGCAAAGACATAGGCGTCATAGCGTTTGCCATCGTCGCCCTGGGGGTCCTCGTCGGTGATCTCGCCCTCCACGGTTTGACCCAAAGTCGCCGTGGTCGGCGGCGGCGGCGGCGCGGTTTCAGTCAGCTTCAGCGTATAGTCGCCCTCGGCCTCGTCACTGAATCCACGCGCCTCGATGATGTAGTCACCGTCGGCGTCCAAGGTGCGGGCGATGCGGGCGTCGGTGCCCGAGCCGGCGCCGTCATCGTCCTCCGCCAGAACGGTATCGTCCGAAGCACGGCGAAGCGTCAGATAGGCGTCGAAGTCGCTCGACTTCATCTCGATGGCCACGCGCTGGCCGTTCGTCCCGGTGAAGCGATAAGTCTCCGCGCGCTGGCCGCCGTCGTTCGTGGCGCTGTCCGAGTCCAGTTCACCCTTGATCTCGTCACCGATCGCGATGGGCTTTGACGGCGGCGCGGGCGGCGCCTCTGTCAAGCCCAGTTCGTAGCGACCCAGCCCGTCTTCCAGCGACGTGGCCCGGATCACATATTCGCCCGCGGTCGGCGCCGTGAAGGTCAGCCGCGAATTCAGCCCACCGCCGGGCGCATCGTCGTTCGAACTGATCTCGACGAAATCGGGACCGTTCATCCGCCCCACCCGCACCAGGGGATCGAAAGCCTCGGAGTCCAGCGTCACCACAAACCGATCGCCGGCGTTGGCGCGGAAGGCGTAGGCGTCATAGCGGCCGCCGTCTTCCTGCTCAGGATCGCGAGCCGTCAGTTCGCCGCTCTGGGTCGCCCCGACACGAATGCCGCTGGGTCGCGGCGCTCGCGGCGGCGTCGGGCGTTCCTGCAACAACAGACGATAGTCGCCGCCGTCCAGTCCGCTCAGCGTCCGGGCCCTCAGAACATAGGTCCCCGCCTGTTCCGGCGTGAACCGCAGCCGCGCATTGGTGCCGTCCCCCAACCCGTCGTCGTCGGACGCCAGCGGCTCGCCCGCTGCGCCGTCGGCGTAGAATTCCAGATAGGCGTCGAAAGCGTCCGATCTCAGCATAGCTTCCAGCCGCTGCCCCGCCCGCGCCTCGAACCGATAGTCGTCGTAGCGATATTCGTCATCCGCCGCCTTGGCGTCGCCGTCCGTCAGGGCGCCGTTCACATTGGCCCCGATGCGCAGCGACTGCGCGTCCTGGGCCACGGCCGGCGCGACCGCCCACAAGAGGGCCAGGGTGCTGACAGCGGCGGCGAGCGACGGACGGTTCATGAATTCCTCCAGCATAGGCTGCGGATCATAGACGCCGAACCGTGACGGCTGTAAATCGCCGCCATCCTGATTTCCCGCCAGACGGAGCTGCCATGTCGGCCCAATCCACGCCTGCGACGCTGATCGACGGCAAGGCCTTCTCGGCCGCCCTGGTGGAACGCGTCGGCGCGGCCGTCGCCCGGCTGGAAGCCGCGCACGGCGTCAAACCCGGTCTGGCCGTCGTCATCGTCGGCGAGGACCCGGCCAGCCAGATCTACGTCCGCAACAAGGGTGAGACTACGCTGCGCGCCGGCATGCGTTCCGACACCCACCGCCTGGCCGAATCTACTCGCCAGGATGAACTGCTGGCCCTGATCGCCCAGCTGAACGCGGATGCCGGCATCCACGGCATCCTGGTCCAACTGCCCCTGCCCGCCCACATCGACGCGACGGTGGTTCTGGACGCCATTTCGCCGGACAAGGATGTGGACGGCTTTCATGTCGTCAACGCCGGTCGTCTGGCCGTCGGCTTGCCGGGTCTGGTCCCCTGCACGCCCTTGGGCTGTCTGATTCTGCTGAAGGATCAACTCGGCGATCTGTCGGGCCTGAACGCCGTCATCGTCGGCCGTTCCAACATCGTCGGCAAGCCGATGGCGCAACTGCTGCTCGGCGAAAGCTGCACGGTCACCATCGCCCATTCGCGCACGCGGGACCTGCCCGACGTCTGCCGTCGCGCCGACATTCTGGTCGCCGCCGTCGGTCGGCCCGAGATGATCAAGGGGGACTGGATCAAACCGGACGCGACCGTCATTGACGTGGGCATCAACCGCGTTCCCTCGGCCGATCCCGTCAAGGCCGCCGAGGGCAAGACCCGCGTCGTCGGCGATGTCGCTTTCAAGGAGGCGGTCGAGGTCGCAGGTCGCATCACCCCGGTGCCGGGCGGCGTCGGCCCCATGACCATCGCCTGTTTGTTGGCCAACACCTATTCGGCCGCCTGCCGCCTCAACAATATCCAACCGGAGCCATTGGACGCTTGATGCATTCATAGGGCCGGTGAATAGTCCCGCTCAACGGCGCTATCGCCGAACGGGAGATGTCATGGTCCGCCTCAACGCTCGCGCCGCCGCTCTGACCGGCGCTCTGATGATCGTCCCCGCCGTGGCGGGCTGCGGCTACAACACCATTCCAACCAAGCAGGAACGGGCCGAGGCGGCCTGGGCCGACGTGCAGAGCCAGTATCAGCGCCGCGCCGACCTGATCCCCAATCTGGTCGCGACCGTTCAAGGCGCCGCGATCCAGGAACGCACCACCCTAACGGACGTCATCAACGCCCGCGCGCGCGCCACCTCGGTCAACGTCTCGGCCGACGACCTCGATAATCCGCAGGCCTTCCAGCAGTATCAGGAAGCCCAGGGCCAGCTTTCCGGCGCCCTGTCGCGCCTGCTGGTGACGGTCGAAGCCTATCCGCAACTGCAGGCCAACCAGAACTTCCTGACCCTGCAGTCCCAACTGGAAGGCACCGAAAACCGCATCCAGATCGCGCGCCGCGACTACAACGAGGCCGTTCGCGACTACAACACCACCCTGCGCACCTTCCCGCAGGTGATCTGGGCCAAGACCCTGCACGGCGGGTCGCAGCCGATGCAGTTGTTCACCGCCACCGCCGCCGCCCAGTCGGCGCCGCAAGTCAACTTCAACCTGAACGCCCCGCCCGCAAACGCCTCGGCGCCCGGCGGTGGCGCACCGG